>JAUZPY010000001.1 GCA_030705805.1 Bacillota bacterium
ACTGCGGAAAATGACGTTGCAAGAGTTGAAGACAGAACATTTATCTGCACAACCAAAAAAGAAGATGCAGGCCCCACAAATAACTGGATGGCTCCCAAAGAAGCTTATGAAAAGCTTGGTAAACTTTATGATGGTTCAATGAAGGGCAGAACTATGTATGTGGTTCCTTTCATAATGGGCCCCGCAAAGTCGCCTTTTTCTAAGGTCGGCATAGAACTTACAGATAGTATCTACGTAGTACTTAATATGAAAATAATGACCAGAGCAGGTAAAATTGCTCTTGATGAAATCGGAGCAAACGGTGATTTTGTAAAATGTTTGCATGCAAAAAAAGATATTAATCCCGAAGAAAGATATATAGTTCAATTCCCTGAAGACAACACTATATGGTCTGTTAACTCAGGTTACGGCGGAAATGTACTTCTCGGTAAGAAATGCTTTGCTTTACGTATTGCAAGCTTTCAGGGCAAGCAAGAAGGTTGGATGGCTGAACATATGCTTATTTTGGGTCTTGAAAATCCAAAAGGCGAAGTTAAATATATTGCTGCCGCTTTCCCAAGTGCTTGCGGTAAAACAAACCTGGCAATGTTAATTCCTCCCGAAAAGCTGAAAAAAGAAGGCTATAAGGTATGGACAGTCGGCGACGATATAGCTTGGATCAGAAAAGGGGAAGACGGAAGATTATGGGCTGTTAATCCGGAAGCAGGCTTCTTCGGTGTTGCACCGGGTACAAGCAATAAGACAAACCCAAATGCTCTTGCCGCAACACAAAGCAATACTATTTTCACTAATGTTTTAATGAAAGAGGACGGAACTGTTTGGTGGGAAGGACTGTCTGAGGCTCCTTCCAAAGGTATTGACTGGAAGGGTAACCCCTGGACTCCTGAATCAGGAGTAAAAGGAGCTCATCCAAACTCAAGATTTACTGCTCCTGCAAATCAGTGTCCTTGCATTTCAGAAAACTTTGAAGCACCTCAAGGTGTACCGCTGTCAGCAATTATATTTGGTGGCAGAAGAGCTAAAACCGCACCGCTTGTTTATGAATCCTTTGACTGGAATCATGGTGTATTTGTTGGCGCTACAATGGCTTCCGAAACTACTGCGGCAGCAGCCGGTGCTGTTGGTGTTGTAAGACGTGACCCGATGGCTATGATACCTTTCTGTGGCTATAACATGGGAGAATATTTTAAACATTGGATTGATATGGGCAAAAAAATCGATGATGATAAAAGGCCTAAAATCTTTAATGTTAACTGGTTCAGATTAGATGAAAACGGTAAATTTATGTGGCCTGGATTTGGTGATAACCTTAGAGTTCTCAACTGGGTTATTGATCGCTGCGAGGGCAAAGCTGATGCTAAAGAAACAGCTATCGGTTATCTTCCGAATAAAGAAGACATTGACTTTGAAGGCTTAGACATTGATGAAGCAACAATTGACGAGCTTCTTTCAATAGATGTAAATGTATGGAAAGAAGAAGCAGAAGGAATCAGAGAATTTTTCAAAAAGTTTGACGGAACACTTCCAAAAGAACTTGCAGATAGTCTTGAAAAACTTGAACAAAAGCTTAATAAATAATAACTTTATTTAAAAATTTTAATTTTCTTAGGCTTTTTACAACTTATATAACAAAAATAAACTGACGGATTTTTTTGCCGGCAGTTTATTTTTTGCGTCATTTTGTAAGAACAACAGGTCACAGGTGGACTTTATACTCCTACAGCAATTAAGGGGATCAATACTTCTTTAGAATAGTATTTTAATCTAAAATATGGGAAGTTCTGTAACTATCACTGATATATTGCCATATAATAAATAGTATATAGTTTGAAAGAAGTGATAAAAATGATTCCGTGTGCGAAAGGAACAATTCCATATGTAATTCAACCGGGAGATACTTCATGGATAATAGCCCATCGTTTTAATACCTCGGTTAATGCCATTTCTAAAGCAAACCCCGGATTAAACCTTACCCATCTTAATATAGGTCAAATTATTTGCATACCAATCCCGCAAAATAGAGCAAATATTCCCCATAATGAGGGAGAATTCAGCAAAGCTAAAGTAGATTTAATGAACAAGATGCGCGAGCTATGGGAGGAACACGTTGCCTGGACGAGAATGGTCATCTTAAGCATGGCTATTAATAATCCGGATACAACCCTTACTACAAACCGACTATTAAGAAACCCCAGCGATTTCACCGCACAACTGACACCATTATACGGAAGTGATATAGCTTCAAGATTTGAAGCGTTGTTAAAAAGCCATCTTATGATTGCATCACAACTTGTTCAATCCGCTAAGGCCGGAGATAATAGCGCCGCAGCAGAGGCTGAAAGGCAATGGTATGCAAATGCAGATGAAATTGCCACATTTTTAGCAAGTATTAATCCATATTGGTCTGAAAATGATTGGAAAACGATGCTACATCAGCACCTTGCATTGACCAAGTCAGAAGCAGTCAACAGACTGCAAGGCAATTATGCGGAAGATATAAGAATATATGACGAAATCCAAGCCCAAGCGTTGCAAATGGCCGATAAAATGTCGGAAGGAATCAGCCGGCAATTTCCAAACCGTTTTTAAAAACAGCTATATCCAACAATTTAAATTTGTGCGCATCTATTAAGAATTTTTCTGATAAGGATGCGCCTTCTTTTTTACAGGACTTTAGATTCGGGCTACTAAGGAGTATTGATCACCTTGATAACTGTGGAAGAGTATAAAATCAATTGGCAACCTGTTTATTAAAGTTTGAGCCTAATTAATAGAAGGTACACCATTCGCAAAATAAGAACTAGCGAATGGTGTACCTTGTTTTTTAGTTGAAGCAAAACACTTATACAAAAAGGGGAGAGGCCCCCTTAGGAAATGTCTTCAGGCAGGGCTCGGGAGCGCATAATTTCCTTTTTCTTCGCTGAACTGTATTGAGCATAAAACTTGTGAGTAACTTCTATGTTTTTATGACCCATCAGCTCGGCTACCATTTTAATGTCAACGCCTTCTTCTAAAAGAGTGCAGGCAAAGGTTCTTCTTAAAGCATGGGGTCTGGTTTTATCTTTATTTGTAATTCCTGCCATCATACAATAAGTTTTTAAGTTATGTTCAACAGACGAAATAGTGAGTCTTTCTCCGTTTCGTGATATAAATAATGCAGGAGATTTAACCTCAAGCTTTTTTCTTGCTTCCAAATATGTAAAAAGCTCGTTTTCTACTTGTATAGGCATAAAAATTTCATCTTCATCTCCGCCTTTTCTGGTAACTTTAAATGAAGACGTTTCAAAATCAATATCTGCAATGTCAAGGTTTACCAATTCACTAACACGAACACCTGTTCCTAAATAAGTGACATAAAGAGCTATATCACGCTGTTTTCTGTTTAAATATTCGGTAAGTGGGCGACCGGTAAAATAGTTTTCGCCATTTAAGATTACATCCATTAAACGTATTGTTTCTTGAACCGTTAATGGCTTTTTGATTTTTTGTGTAATCTTATTCATATCCAGTTTTAAAGTTACATTCTGGCTGATTTTATCTGTTTTATATAAATAAGAAAACAAGCTTCTCAAAGAAGACATTTTTCTGTTGATACCCATATTTGAATTTCTGTGTGTGCGGCTGTAGGTTTCTCCGTTAACCGTTTTATAATTAACAGTATACATTCTTAGGTAGGATTTATACTCAAGCAAATCGTCAACAGAAATTTCATTCATGCATGATTCATTAAATTGTTCAATTCGGGTTACAGGAAAATGTTTAGCTTCAATTAAGAAATTTAAAAATATTTTTATATCCAGCGCAAAAGCCAACTGCGTATTGATGGATTCACCATCATAATAATAATCAATAAAGCGAAAAACAAAATCGGGCATCTCGGATAAATGAGAACGAAGCTTACTTTGCTTATCAGTCATCTTAACACCTCCAAAAGGGGAAAATGCCGGGAGAGGCCTAAAATAGTGTATCCAATTCAGATAAATAGTTATTTATCTGAATTTATTGCTATTTTCCCCCATCCTGTATATTTTGAAATTTAAAAATACAAATTCACCATCAAATAAAATTCATGAGGAAATTCTCATAAATATATCGCTTAATGCATTTAAACTAAACCTTTGTACTAAAATGTATAATTTCTACTGCTTTTGAGATTCAGAGTTAACAAGGTAAAGAAATTTTAATTCTTTATATTCAGAAAATGTATCCTCTGCCTTTACGATTAAATGCATTTTCTCAAATGAAATATGAAATAGCCGCAAAATACGGAGCAATAAAAATTGCTATAATTGCCGGCTACCGATTACATTTAAAGTTTAAAGAGCCAAGCAATTTTCAAAAGCTGCCTGCCTAATTTGAAAAACTTGACTCTGATAAGTTCTGTTAATTGTAACATGTCGTCAAGGAAGCATCAAACTTTAGCCTTGGCTTATCTTTAAAGATTAATTTCATTTTCCTTGTCTTTTATTAAAGAAAAATTATTTACAAAAGGCTTTTTACATCTTCTAATATGTTATCTGAAAGTTCTTTTGCTTTTTCTTTGCTCTCCGCCTTAGTTCCTACATATATCTTTAATTTAGGCTCAGTTCCGGATGGGCGCATTACTACCCACATTCCGCCTTCGAGTTCAAAATATAATACATTTGACTTAGGCAGCTTTAAATCTTCGGTTTTGCCATCTTTAAAATTATGCCTTTTCTGCAGAGAATAATCTCTCAAAGCTATAACTTCAAATCCTGCTATTTCTCTCGGTGCATTAGTTCTTACTTTAGTTATTGAAGCTTTGATTTGCTCTGCCCCGTCAAGCCCTTCCCTAACTATATTAAGAATGCCCTCCTGATGCCAGCCATATTTGTTGTATAAGTCTACCAATGCATCATATAAGGTTTTATTATTAAGGCTATAATATGCCGCCATTTCTGCAATAAGCATAGAAGCAACAACGCCGTCTTTATCTCTTGCATGGGTGCCGGCTAAATATCCATAGCTTTCTTCAAAGCCGAATACGTAGCTCATCTCCCCTTCTTCATCAAATTCTTTTATCAGTTCTCCTATAAATTTAAATCCGGTTAAGCATTCAAACATTGTAACACCGTAATTTTTACAAATATCGCGAATTATGTCGGTAGTTACAATTGTTTTTACTACGAAAGGATTTTTCGGCATTGTGCCCTTTGCCTTTCTTTGAGAAAGTATATACTCACATAAAAGAGCGCCAACCTGATTGCCTGTAAAGTTGACATATTCACCTTCCCCGTTTTTAACAACTATTCCCACTCTGTCGCAGTCGGGGTCAGTGCCCAAAATCAGGTCGACATCCAGCTCCTTCGCCATTTTTATGCCTAACTCAAAGCCTTCCTTTTCCTCCGGGTTTGGAGATTTTACAGTGGGAAAATCCCCATCCGGTATACATTGTTTTTCTACAGGATATACATTTTTAAGTCCAATGGCTTTAAAAGCCTTCATAACCGGCTTATAGCCTGTTCCATGGAAAGGTGTATACACTATCTTAAAGCTTTCTCCGGCCTTTTCTGAAGCCTCAGCATTTATTCTCTGAGACAGAACCGCTTTTAAAAACTCATCTTCTATTTCTTCGCCAATCATATTAATAAGCGATTCGTTCACGGGCTTGGGGCTTTCCCCGAATAAGTCAAGATTATTTATTTTATCGGTAACAATATCGGCAATTTCAGGTCCGATTTGGCATCCATCGCTTCCGTATACTTTATAACCGTTATATTTTGACGGATTATGACTTGCAGTAATCATAATGCCTGCCGTACATTTAAGGTATCTTGTTGCAAAGCTTACCTCGGGAACGGGCCTCAGTTCATTAAATAAATAAACTTTAATTCCATATTGGGACAAGGTGTTTGCAGCTTCTTTTGCGAATTCATCGGATTTATGACGAGAATCATATCCGATAACTACACTTGGATTTTCAATTTTAGCATCTATTATATATAAAGCAAGGCCTTTTGTTGCACGCCTGACTGTAAAGATATTCATACAGTTCGTACCCGCTGAAATTACACCTCGTAATCCTGCTGTACCAAATGACAGATCTGCTCCAAAACGCTCTTTAATTTCATTTTCATTGTCTTTTAAATTAGTAAGTTCTAATTTTATATCTTCAGGTAATTTATCATATTTAAGCCATTCGCCGTATTTTTTTAAATAATCCATAGAATGCATCCTTTCACATAATATATATCTATTATAGTATACCACATTTTCCAATTTAGTAAAGTTTTTTTAAAAAAATCCAGATTTAAGAAAAACTTAAATCTGGATTAAAAATGATTAAAATTAACAGCTTTACTATTTATCTTCTTCGATTACTATATCAGCCATATTATCTGCTAAGGTAGCTGTGGATTCTTCTGTATATTCGGTAGGTTCTTTAGGAGCAACTTCTTTTTCTTCGGCAACGACTTCTTTCGTCTCTGCTTCCTTAGGAGCCTCTTCTTCCGGAAGTAAAGCTCTTATAGAAAGACCGATTTTCTTTGCATCCCAGTCTAATTCAAGAATCTTTGTTTCAACAACCTGTCCGACAGAAAGTTCATCAGATGGCTTGTCTATTCTCTTATTAGCAATCTGGGAAATATGAATAAGTCCATCAACACCCGGAAGTAATTCAACAAAAGCACCGAAAGGCATTATTTTTACAACCTTTGCGGATACTACGCTTCCAACTTCAAATTTTGATTTTGCAACTTCCCAAGGATTGTCTTCTTTTCTCTTATAGCCAAGGGAAATTTTTCCTGTTTCTTTGTTAGCTTCAAGAATAAATACTTTTACTTTCTGACCTTCTTTTAATACTTCGGAAGGATGTTTGATTCTGGACCATGAAAGTTCAGATATGTGTATAAGACCGTCAACACCGCCGATATCAACAAAAGCACCGAAAGGTGTTAATGTCTTTACTACGCCTTCATATTCTTTTCCAGCTTCAACATCTGCCCAGAAAACTTCAGACTTCTTTGCTTTCTCTGCAATCAGAACCTGTTTGATAGTACCTACTATTTTCTTAAACTTTCTTTCGAATTTTAAAATCTTAAATGGAACCTTCTTATTAGGATCAACCAAAACGGAAAGGTCACTTAAATATCTGTCGTTTGCTTGTGAAGCAGGAACGAAAACTTTAAGTCCTTCGCAAAGAACAATAACGCCGCCTTTTACAGCTTCGATAACTGAACCGTAAAGTACTGTTCCGTCTTCAAGAGCTTTTTCAATATTCTCAAATTTTTTCTCATAATCCAATTTTTTCTTAGATAATAAAACCTGACCTTCAACATCATTTACTCGTATAACAAATACGTCTATAGCTTCGCCAACTTTAACAATGTCTTCGGGCTTTAAAGATGGATCGTCAGTTAATTCCGACATGGGAATAACGCCGTCTGATTTATAGTTGAGATTGACTATAACTTCATTAGGGTGAATCTCAACGACTGTTCCCTTAACCTTCTGTCCTGTATGTAAGGTAACGAGAGTTTCCTCAAGCCCAGCGGCCCAGTTTTCCTCCTCATTATTATTTATACTGTTTGTGTTCATGTTTTCTTCCATTGTATGAAGAACCTCCTTTATTATCCAGTCCGGTGTTGATGCACCAGCTGTTACGCCAATTTGTTTGCCGACATATGCATCCGGCCGGGGCAAGTCCAAGCTGCCCTCAATATGGTATACATTATCGCATACCTCTCTTGCAATTTCTGCAAGTCTTTTGTTATTAGAGCTTTCGCGCCCACCAATAACAAAAAATATATCTGAATTTTTAGCTATTTCTACAGCTTCAAGTTGTCTTTCATTAGTTGCAAAACATATTGTATCAAAAAACAGTGGTGTTTGGCAAGTATTTTTTATAAATTCTTTTAGATTTTTCCAAAAAAGTATGCTTGCAGTAGTCTGAGCTACAACACAAAGCTTATTATTTCTAACATTTTCTAGCTTTTTTGGCGCTTCTTCCATGGATTCAACAACTATTGCGCTATTATTACACCATCCGTTTATACCAATTACCTCAGGATGGTCTTTATTACCTGCTATAACAATGGTATACCCGTCATTATAATGGTCTTGGACTATAGACTGGATTTTTTTAACAAAGGGGCAGGTTGCATCAATAAATTCAGACTTTATATTATCAAATACATTCTTAGAAATTCCATGGGTTCTGATTATAAGCGTCTCCCCCTCTTCCGTCTCTTGGGGACGCTCGATAATCCGCACTCCTTTTTCCTTTAAGGAAGATACAACCCTATCATTGTGTATTATAGGCCCTAAAGTAGCAATTTTTTTATTTTCAGAAAGGCCTTTATTTATACAGTCGATTGCTCTGGAAACTCCAAAGCAAAAACCTGCAGATTTTGCTAAGGTAATGCTCACAATTTATTCTCCATCCACCAATTTATTAATTTCTTTCATAAGTTCTGAGCTTAATTTGTCACAATCTTCATCAGTCAGCTTGGTTCCTTTATATTGTGAATAGTCTATGGGTTTTCCGATATTTACGTTAACCCTTCTAAAAAGTTTGTGACTTTCGGTAATGCCAACAGGTAAAATCGGTACGCCGGCAATTATAGCAATTTTTATTGCTCCATGCTTTGCGGCTATCTCATCTTTCATCTTACATCTTTTACCTTGAGGAAAAATTAAAAGCACATTTCCGTCTTTAAGAACTTTAATGGCGGTTTTAACCGCTCCGACATCATTTTTAGATCTATCCAAAGGAAAGGCTCCTAATGAACTTAAAAGTATACCGAAAATTTTGTTTTTAAATAATTCCTTTTTTGCCATAAAGCTTAGTCTTCTGCGAACAGAAATTGCAATAAATATAGGATCCCAATTACTGGAATGATTTGAACATATTATAAAGCCGCCTTTATCCGGAACATTTGAATTATTAGGAGTAGAATATGTGAATAATAATCTTACTAAAAATCTTGCAGCACCAATTACGAATTTATAAAACATTTTTTACGCTCCTACAAGTTTTTCCTGATAAAATCAGATATTAATTTAACTGATTTTTCCAGTTCAAAGCCGGTAGTATTAATAAGAGTTGCATCATCGGCTTTTTTTAAAGGCATGCATTCTCTCGAGCTGTCGTTATTATCACGGTATTTCATGTCCGCAAGAACATCTTCGTATGATACCTTTTCCCCTTTTGACATCAGTTCTTCATAGCGGCGCCTAGCCCTATCCTCTACGTCAGCAGTTAAGAATATTTTAATTTTGGCATTTGGAAGCACATATGTTCCGATATCACGCCCGTCCATAATGCAGTTGTGCTTATCTGCCATTGCGCGCTGAAGCTCCAACATTTTTTGTCTAACCTCAGGAATAACGCCCACATCCGATGCAGCAATAGAAATAATCGGCGTTCTGATTTGGTCAGACACGTCTGCCCCGTTTAAAAGCATGCGCTGCTCGCCGCCTTTATGGGAAATATCAATATCGGTTTTATCCAAGAGTTTAATGATTTCACCAATATCTTTTTTCGGATCAAGACCGGCATTTACAGCAGCTAAGCCTACAGTACGGTACATAGCACCTGTATCAATATAAATAAAGCCTAAATCTTTAGCTACTCTTCTTGCAATAGTACTTTTACCAGCACCGGAAGGTCCGTCAATAGCAATATTTATCATTTTGCATTTCCCCTTCAAACAACTCTATGCCCTAAGCCTATTGCAACCTCATTAAGATGCAATAAACCAATTCCGCAAAATATGCATACGGCTAAATGTTCGTTGAATCTTGCAATTCCGATTTTCCCGCCTACATTTAGACCTATTGCTTTATTCATTAACTGTGCCAAAGCTTCTCTTGTAGCTCCTGCAATTGCGCCTTCTTCAAGGTGCGTACTTTCTATTAAGCCTTCACGTTTTGCTCCAACAACAGAACGTTCAACCATTTTATTGACAGAGCTGATAAATTCTCCGCCAAAATCAATTGCACAGCAATGTACTCCTAATTTCAGCATTTGCTGTTTTAATTCATTTTCTTCGTTTCTTGATTTTGTTAAAGCAGTTTTGATTGCAATGGATGCTATATCCTTACTTCCGAACTCTTCCATAAAGATGCCTCCCCTAAGAAACATATTTTTAGTATATAATAAAGAAAACAACTTTCCGCTACGCTTAAAAGTTATTATACCATAATATGGTGCAATAAGCAACTTTTTTATACATTACACCCGGCCAAAAAGCCCGTTGAAAAGGCTATTTGTAAATTAAATCCGCCTGTATAGGCATTTACATCAATAACCTCACCTGCAAAATATAATCCTTGCTTTAATTTAGACTCCATCGTTGAAGGTGAAATTTCGGATGTTTTAACACCTCCGGATGTAATTATCGCTTCAGAAATCGGTCTTTTATCCTTTATATTAACAGTTAGATTTTTAAGCAGCAATAAAAGATTTCTGCGTTCAGTTTTAGTAATTTCCGAAACAATTTTATGAGGTTCTATACCGCTGAGCATAACTATTGTATCTATCATTTTCTGCGGCAGAAGTTCAGATAAGGAATTACAAAAATCTTTTTTGGAGAATTTTTCTAAGTCTCTTACTATACGTTTATCTAATGTCGGTTCATCTAAAGCCGGCTTTAAGTCGATTACAATTTTATAATTGTTTTTACCCTGCTTCATGTGGGAGCTTGCAGATAATATAATAGGCCCTGATACTCCGTAATGGGTAAAAAGCATTTCGCCAAAGTCAGTATAGATTTTCTTATCGCCTTCAAAAAGGCTGATAGAAACGTTTTTTAACGAAAGTCCCATCATGTCACCGCACCATTTTTCGGCGCATACAAGAGGCACTAAAGAAGGCTTTGGAGGTATTATTGTGTGACCGGCGCCAAGAGCAAATTTGTAGCCGTCTCCTGTTGACCCTGTCAGAGGATAACTTACGCCGCCGGTAGTGATTATAACGTTTTCGGATTTTAAAATTTCACCGTTTTTAAGAGTCACGCCGCTGACCTTATCGCCGTCAAAATTTACGGATTTGACTTCTCCCCTTTTTCCTATTGCACCTTTAGACTTCATAAAATCAGTCAAAGCAGTTACAATATCCTGTGCCTTATCACTTTCGGGGAAAACCCTGCTGCCTCGTTCTGTTTTAGTTTTAACCCCTAAATTATTAAAAAATTCCATAGTGTTTTTGCTGCTAAAAGTATTAAAGGCACTATATAAAAATCTTCCGTTAACAGGAGTATTTGCTATAAGAGTGTCAACGTCGCAGTCATTGGTAACATTGCACCTGCCCTTACCTGTTATAGATAATTTTTTACCGTATCTATCATTCTTTTCAATAATAAGCACTGACTTTCCTCTGGATGCTGCCATTCCCGCAGCCATCATTCCGGCAGGGCCTGCACCTATTACTATTGTATCTATTTCTTCCATATAATCACCGAAGCTTTCTTGCAGTAAAGAAAATCCGTTCTTCCTTATCAGAAGGTTTCATTAATGTTTTATCTCCGAAAACTTCAATTTCCTTAAATCCTGCTTTTATTAGTAAGTCTTGTATTTCATCTACACTCCATGCACGCTCGGTCTGAGACTCATCAAGTCTTGTATAATGACCGTTTTTTTCCTCAATGAAAAAGGTAAGATTGAAATCGCATAAATTAGTTTGATTGTCATAAAAGCTTTCCCATGTATAAAAAATGCCGTTTTCATCATAGGTATAGATATTATCCCCTAAAATATGCTTTAGCTTGTATGAACTGTTTATATCAAAAACAAATAATCCATCATTATCAAGATAATTTAAAGCTAATTTAAATACCTTTAAAAGTTCATTTTCATCAATAATATAATTAATGCAGTCAAGACTGGAAATAATGGCGTCTACAGTACCGTAAAGCTCAAATTCAGTCATATCCTGATTTAAAAATAAAATACCGGTGCTTTTAAAAGCAGCTTTATTAAGCATGGATACTGAACTGTCCACGCCTATCATGTCGTACCCTCGGCCTGACATAATAGAAGTTAATGTACCTGTTCCACAGCCTAAATCCAACACTAAAGCAGGGCTGATTTGTGCTCTTTTAAACAATACCTGATAATAATCGGCCCACTTATCATATTTTATATCTTCCATTAGCTCATCATAAAGGTCTGCAAATTCATTATACAAATCAAGCACCGCGCTTTCTTATTATATAATCTCCAAGTTAGCATACACAGCCATTAAATTCTTTTCGCCTACTGCGTCAAAATTCACCTTCAGACGCACATCATTTCCAACGCTCTGTGCCTCGATAACGGTTCCTTCTCCAAACTTTTTATGTTTTACCCTGTCCCCTACTTTGTAATTAAATACTTGCCCTCCTGCCGCCTGTTTTGCGAATGCGGCAAAATTAATTTCCTGAGGCTTTGGCTTTGTATTAGTAAAGGAAACCTTGGCCATTACATTATTATTTTGCTTAATAGTTAAATCCTCTATGCAAGACGCAGGTATTTCAGTAACAAAGCCGGACTTTAAATGCCGTTCTGTTTTACCGAATACTCTTCTTGAAGAAGCGTTTGTCATAAAGAGCTGCCTGCGGGCTCTTGTTATAGCAACATACGCAAGCCTGCGCTCTTCTTCAAGGCCATCTTCCTCATATTTAGCTCTCTCACTTGGGAAAATTCCGTCTTCGCAGCCTGATATGAATACAACAGGAAACTCAAGACCCTTTGCCATATGAATAGTCATAAGAGTAACTGTATCCGTATCCTCATCGTAGTTATCTATGTCGGAAACTAAAGATATGCTGTCCACATAATTTCTTAAGCTTGCATTTTCTGCTTCGGATTCTTCAAAGCCTTTTGCGCCGCTGACCAGTTCGCCTAAATTTTCAAGGCGGCTTTTGGACTCAAAATCGTCCTGGAGAGTAAGGCTTGTATAATATCCGCTTTTTTTGATAACCTTTTCTACAAATTCTCCTAGGGGCATAGTTTCAGCTTCCTGCCTTAATTCTTCAATTATAGCAGCATATTCTTTCATTTTTTCGCCGCTTTTTCCTATTTCGTCGTAGTAATTAACTATACTGTCATAAAGGCTGATTCCATGTTTATCTGCTATTTCTCTCGCCCTTTCCATAGAGGTTTTACCAATGCCTCTTTTGGGCTCGTTAATGCTTCTCATTACGCTTATATCGTCTTCAGGATTGACTATAACGCGCAGATAAGCAAGTATATCCTTAATTTCTTTTCTGTCATAAAATCTAAGACCTGACAAAAGCTTATGAGGAATACCCATGTATCTGAATCTTTCTTCAAGAACCCTCGACTGGTTATTGGTTCTGAATAATACAACCATATCAGATAATTTATAGTCTTTTTTAAGCCCAACAATTTTTGCCGCAATGAAATCAGCCTCAGCATATTCATTATCGGCAGTATACAGCTTTATTTTTTCTCCATAGCCTAAATCTGTCCATAAATTTTTGCCTTTTCTGCCCATGTTATTAGAAATAACGCTGTTGGCACTGTCTAATATGTATTGAGTTGAACGATAATTTTGTTCCAGTCTTATTACCTTTGCATCGGGAAATTCTTTTTCAAAATTAAGTATGTTTCTTATGTCTGCACCCCTAAATTTATATATGCTCTGATCATCATCACCGACAACGCAAATGTTTCTGTGCTCAGAACATAGTAAACTTACAAGCTGGTACTGGGTATTATTTGTATCCTGATACTCGTCAACTAAAACGTATTTAAACTTGTCCCTGTAGTAATCAAGTACGTTTGGATTTTCTTTAAAAAGCTTTACCGTAAGCATGATCAAATCATCGAAATCCATAGCATTATTTGACTTTAGCTTTTCCTGATAACAGGCATATACCTTTTGATACATACTTTTTAAATAATCATCACCGTATTCTGACAGAAAATCCTCCGGCAGTATCATTTTATTTTTAGCATCGGAAATCAGAGCAAGACAGCTTTTAACAGGAAATTTTTCATCATCTATATTAAGACCTTTCATGCACTCTTTAATCAGTGTTTTTTGGTCTGAATCATCATATATATTAAAGCCTGACTTAAAGCCTAACAAATCAGCATTTTTTCTTAATATGGCAACGCAAGCACTATGAAATGTTTTTACCCACATGCTTTCGGAATCTGCACCACAAATGTTTTTAAGACGTTCTTTCATTTCGCTGGCTGCTTTATTAGTAAAAGTAATGGCTAAAATATTCCACGGTGCCACGCCGCGCTCTTTTATTAAATATGCTATTCTATGGGTCAGAACTCTGGTCTTTCCGCTGCCTGCCCCTGCAAGCACCAAAAGCGGACCGTCACCCATGGTAACAGCCTCAAGCTGCTCTTTATTTAATCCTTCAAGCAGTTCACTCATATAAATACTCCTTTATAAATTACAGGGCTGTGAAGATACACAGCCCTGAATAATACATATGTTTAATTACTTGTTCTTAATGGCATCCATGCAAGCTTCCTGTATGTCTTCAGGAGTCATCTTAAAATACTTAAATAAATCAGCAGGCTTTCCGCTTCTGCCAAATGTATCTTGAGTACCGATTCTGCGAAGTACAGCCGGAGATTTTTCAGCTAAAACTTCTGCAACAGCAGTGCCTAATCCACCTATAATGCTGTGGTCTTCTACGGTAACAATAGCGCCTGTTTCTTTTGCGGCTTTAACAATTATATCTTCGTCAATAGGCTTAATAGATGCCATGCTTATTACTCTGGCATTAATTCCTTGATTTTTAAGAAGCTCAGCTGTCTGCAAAGCAAAGCCGGCCATTATGCCTGTTGACATTATTGTAACGTCTTTACCATCCTTTAAAAGGTTTCCTTTTCCAAGTTCAAACTTATATGTTGCTTCGTCGAATACATCTTCAACTGCCATACGGCTGAAACGAAGATAAACAGGACCATTATGATTTATTGCAAATTCAACGCAAGCCTTTGATTCAATGCTGTCAGCGGGGCTTAATACAACCATGCCGGGAATTGAACGCATTAAGCCAACATCCTCAAGGCACTGGTGTGTTGCACCATCTTCACCAACGGTAATACCTGCATGAGTTGCCCCGATCTTTACATTTAAATGGGGATACCCAACAGAGTTTCTAATCTGTTCAAAAGCTCGTCCTGCGGCAAACATTGCAAAGGAACTTGCAAAAACTACTTTGCCTGTTGTGGCAATGCCGGCAGCGACACTCATCATGTTGCCTTCAGCAATACCTGTATCAAAGAATCTTTCAGGATGTGCTTTCTTAAATGTACCGGTTTTTGTTGCTGCTGCAAGATCAGCGTCAAGAACAACAAAATCGTATTTATCAGCCAGGTCTCTTAAAGCCTCGCCATATGCTTCTCTAGTTGCTTTTTTAGCCATTATCTTTACCTCCCCAATTGTGCTATGTGAGCGTCAAGCTCAGCTATAGCCTGATTATATTGTTCCTCATTGGGTGCGCTTCCGTGCCAGGAAACCTGATTTTCCATATATGAAACGCCTTTGCCTTTAACCGTCTTCATAACAACAGCGGTTGGCTTGCCTTTTATTGTTTTTGCCTCGGCAAGAGCGGCTTTTATTTCATCATAATTATGGCCGTCAATTTTTATAACATGCCATCCAAAAGCTTCATATTTCTTATCTATCGGATCAGAGTTCATAACATCGGCTGTGGGTCCGTCTATCTGCAAACCGTTGCTGTCAACAAAGATGCAAAGATTATCAAGCTTATAATGAGCAGCATACATAGCAGCTTCCCATACTTGTCCTTCTTCGATCTCTCCGTCACCAAGAACAGCATATACTCTGTAATTCTTTTTATATATTTTTCCTGACAAAGCCATTCCGCAGGCAGCTGAAACACCAAGGCCCAAAGAACCTGTTGTCATATCTACGCCGGAAATATGCTTCATTTCAGGATGTCCCTGCAGGTTGCTGTCAACCTGTCTGAAACGCTTGAGGTCATCAATCGGAAAATATCCTCTTTCAGCAAGTGTTCCGTAAAGGGCCGGTGAGCAGTGACCTTTTGATAAAACAAAACGATCCCTGTCCTCCATATCAGGATCCGCCGGATCAATATTTAACTCGTCAAAGTATAAAACAGCCATAAGATCTGCTATAGAAAGAGACCCACCCGGATGACCTGAAGCTGCGCTGTATACTGCAGTCAGTGCATTCTTACGGATGTTATATGCTTTTATTTCTAATTCCTTATTATGCATTTATTACTCTCCTTTGTTTATTATTTATACACAATTCCACATTTTTGTATTATACCATAATATGCATATCAATTGCAAGCACTTTATTAAGTTTCAAACAAATAATCTATCGCTTCTTCTATGTGTCCATCCCAAAAGTCCCAATTATGGACGCCCGGATACTCAGAATATTTATAGGCAAAGCCTTTATCTTTAATAAATTCCCGGAAACTTAGGTTGTCATCATACAAAAAATCTCCTGTTCCGCAGGTTTGAAATAATTTAAGAGATTCAGGTTTTTCATAATGGTCAGCTAAATAGAACAAATCATTTTCAGTCCCTGTTGCATCCTCTCCTCCGGTTACCAGCATGTACTCTGTTTCTCTGTTATTATGTCTACCTATTAAATCTCCTGCAACGTCAAGGCAGCCTGAAAGACTTGCGGCACCGGCAAAGACATCCGGATTCCCAAGTGCAAACTTAAAAGCCCCATACCCACCCATAGACAATCCTGCAGCGAAGGTATCTTCCCTTTTATCGCTTAAATTAAATATTTTTCTGGTATAATCTATTAATTCCTTGATGATATAGCTGTAATATCTCGGTCCATACGCCATATCCGTATAAAAGCTTCTGCCCCCTTCGGGCATAATAACGGCAATGCCTCTTTTTTCCGCATAACGTACTATTGAAGAGTTTTTGACCCATGTTGAATAGTCATCGGAAAGTCCGTGCAGCAAATATAATGTCCTGAATTTTCCGCTTGGCGAGTCCGGAAAGGCTCCGTAAAAGCTGACAGACCGCTTTAATATTTTTGACTTATGATTAAATGTAGCTAATGCCATAGCTAACCTCCTTCAACTTAATTACATTTAAACTATTTTATATACATTTGGCTGCAATGTCAATATTTTAGTTATGAATTTTACTAATATAATATATAAAACTTATAATTTGAAATATTTTGTAAAAGCTATAGAAATTTAATATTGTATATGCTATAATATCCCACTGAGGTGAAAAAAGTGGCAATAATTAAAAAAATATCTCCTCCTAAAATAATTCTTTTAGGATACATGACTATAATTCTTACCGGAGCATTATTACTTTGTTTACCCTTTGCAAGTACAAAACCGGGCAGCTGTGATTTTGTAACGGCATTGTTTACTGCAACAAGTGCTACCTGCGTAACCGGGCTTGTAGTTGTGGACACTGCAATAGAATGGACTTTGTTCGGTCAGATTGTAATAATGCTGCTCATTCAAATAGGCGGTATTGGATTTATGACGATTGCCTTATCTTTACTGGCTTTAAGAAATAAGTCTGTTGATTCGGCTACAAAATCCTTAATGCAAATGTCTATAGGCGGTTCTAAACTGTCAGGCTCTCAAAAATTAGCGTTGATAATTTCTATGGGAACTTTTTCCTTTGAATTTATCGGAGCTACCCTGCTGGCACTAAGATTTTGTCCGCAATTTGGATTTTGGAAAGGCCTTTATTACAGCATATTTCATGCTGTATCCGCCTTTTGTAATGCAGGTTTTGATGTGCTTGGGAAAGAATTTGGGCCATTTTCTTCTTTTACTACGTACAGTGGGGATGTATATGTCTGTCTTATAATATTATCGCTTATTGTAATAGGCGGTATCGGATTTTTAGTTTGGACTGATGTAGCTGAAAATAAGTATCATTTCAAAAGATACAAGATGAATACAAAGATAGTAATTATCACTACTTTAATACTTATTGTTTCAGGAACGATTATTGCCGCCGCTTCCGAATGGAACGGTGCTCTGTTTCAAGGTCGGTCGATTTCCGATAAATTGATCATGAGTGCATTTATTTCGGTTACTCCGAGAACTGCAGGGTTTAATACTGTTGATATGAGTCTTTTACATTCTACTACTTATTTACTTGTTGTGTTGCTTATGGCTATAGGCGGATCTCCCGGGTCAACAGCCGGCGGTGTAAAGACAACGGCATTAGCACTGGTATTCTTAAGTATAGTTTCTGAATTTCAGGGTAAAGATGCTGTAGAGTGTTTTGGCAGGAGAATAAAATCCGGAGCTATAAAAAAAGTTGTTTGCCTTATAACCGTGTTTTTTTCTTTAATTATTATTGCTTCTGCTCTGATATGCGCAATTGACGGTGTAGCACTTGATGCCGCAATTTTTGAAACCACTTCGGCAATAGGAACTGTAGGGCTTTCTTTTGGTATTACCCCTACCCTTTCTAATGCTTCAAGAATAATACTGATATTACTAATGTATACCGGACGTGTGGGCGGACTCACTATTATTCTTGCCCTTTCAAGACATAGAAAGCCTTATTCATCCGGATATCCGGAAGTGGAAATAATTATCGGTTAAAAGGAGAATTTATATGAAAAAAAGTATAATCATTTTTGGTCTTGATAATCTCGGAAGGCATCTTGCTCAAACTTTTTCTGAACACGGCAATGATGTGCTGGCAATTGATATTGAAGAAACTAAAATCAACGAATATGCAAATGCCACATTTGATGCACATTTGGGAGACGCAACAATGAAGGAATTTGTGGAAGAGCTTGGCGTGAATGAGGTTGACTTATGTTTTGTCACTCTCGGTGACCGTTTCAAGGAATCCTTGGAGTGTGTTGACCTTCTTAAAAGCTTAGATGCAAAAAAAATTATAGCACGTGCTCATGACGATTCTCATGCAAAATTTCTTTGTATGGCGGGTGCAGATAAAGTTGTTTATGCCGAAAAAGAACTGGCAGAAAGTATGGCTGTTGCTTACAGTGCTAACAATGTCTTTGAGTATATAAGTCTTTCTAACGATTATGGTATATACGACGTTGCTATACCTGATTCATGGGTAGGTAAAACCATTGCTGAAATAGATGTCAGAAGAAAGTATGAAATCAATATAATCGGTTTTAAAAGGGAACAGATTTTTATACCGGTAAGCAATCCTAACCACGTTTTTATAGCTGAAGAGCAGCTTACTATAGTTGCAGAATTTTCAAATGTTTCTAAAATCATTAAATAAAATTAGTCTATTCATTAAAAAGGCGCTGTTCATAGTACAAGAAAGCTACAATAAGCATTTGATTTTTCTGATGCTTATTGTAGCTTTAAAACTGTCATTTTTGATATAACTAATTTAAGATTCAGGAAAAATCCACTTTGTAAAGACATAATTTAACCACTTGATTACATATAATTTAAACACATTACAATTTATTTTATATACAAGCGGTCTACACCTCAATTTAAAGTAATATATTTGGAAGAACCTCCATATATATGTACAAACACGCTTTGAAATTAAGGAGGATTATTATGTCAGCAAACATTTACAATGATATCGCCACGCGTACCCAGGGTGATATCTACATAGGCGTTGTGGGGCCTGTCCGGACTGGAAAGTCCACCTTTATAAAAAAGTTTATGGATTATTTTGTTATTCCCAAAATCGACAACCCCTATAAAAAAGAAAGGGCAACCGATGAGCTGCCTCAGAGTGCGGCCGGTCGTACAATAATGACTACGGAGCCTAAATTTATACCAAATGAAGCTGTACGTATATCCTTTGACGGAAATAAATCCTTCATGAATGTACGGATGATAGACTGTGTAGGTTATATAGTTCCGTCTGCTATCGGATACATTGAAAACGAAGCACCCAGAATGGTTAAAACCCCATGGTTTGATGAGGAAATCTCCTTTAATGAAGCAGCGGAAATGGGTACAAAAAAGGTTATAAACGAACACTCTACAATAGGCCTCGTAGTTACTACTGACGGAAGCATTACAGATATACCGAGAAGTGATTATGTCGAAGCCGAGAACAGGGTAATTGAAGAATTGAAGGCTATAGGAAAACCCTTTGTAATTTTAGTAAACTCTACTGATCCAAGCAGTGATCGCGCCAGAGGCCTTTGCGATGAGCTTTATGCAAGACATAATGTATGCGTTAGGTCTGTTAATTGCGCTGAGCTTACAGAAAAGGATATTGATTCTGTTCTTGAATCAGTTCTGTATGAATTTCCGGTATGTGAAATTGGCATTAATATCCCCCGTTGGATTGATGCGCTTGAAAATAATCATTATCTGAAAAGCTCTATATACTCAAAAATTCGTGAGACTGTATACGGAATTAATAAAATCAGTCAAATCAATAGCATTATCGATGCCATGTCAACGGAAGATTATGTATCCGAATCAGCAATCAGCAATGTTGATCTTGGAAATGGTACGGTTCTTGTAGATATTGGAGTTATTGACGGTTTATTTTATAAAATCATCAAAGAAAATACCGGATTTGATATTGATAATGAAGATAAACTTATGCGCCTGTTAATTCGGCTTTCCGATACAGATAAACAATACAGTAGAATTCAGTTTGCCCTTCATCAGGTTCGGGAAAACGGATATGGTATTGTCAGCCCGGATATAGATGAGCTGACCTTAGAAGAGCCTGAAATAATAAAACAGGGCGGCAGGTACGGTGTTCGCTTAAGAGCAAGTGCGCCTTCCATACATATGATGAGAGCTGATATAGAAACCGAAGTGGCTCCGATAGTCGGTACGGAAAAAGAATCCGAAGAACTGGTACATTACCTGCTTGAAGAATTTGAGGCTGACCCTGCAAAGCTTTGGGAATCCGATATATTCGGTAAATCACTGCATGAGCTTGTAAATGAAGGTCTGAATAATAAATTGTCCAGAATGCCTGAAGATGCAAGAGGTAAAATCAGAGAAACTTTAGAGCGCATTATAAATGAAGGCAGCGGCGGCCTTATCTGTATAATATTATAAAAAGATTAAAAAACGAAGAGGATTTACCTCTTCGTTTTTGTATATGGAAATATTACGAAAAAGGCACGTCCCCCATCAACACTCACACTATCGAGGCGTTGTCAACAGAACGTCCCCTTGTCTACCCCTTGTCTTCTGTCAAATACTATAAAGTGTGTGGATTTATGAATGTTATGAAAGTACAAGAAAGCTTAATTTCCCGTCCTTTTCTCCGTTATTATTTAGAAATGGTAATTTTATTTTCTGTTTTCCCTGCTGTCCAATTAACGTTAAATCCTAAACCTTCTGCTGCATATCTAAGCGGAATATAGGTCCTTCCAATACTTGCATCCACATACGCACTTGCATCCATTTTGTGCCTTACACCATTTACCCAATACTCAGATTTTCCAATCGGAAATTCAATTTTATATCCCGGTAATTCGCCAATCGCAATTTTATTTTCGCTATCCCACATAACACTTGCGCCCATTGCGGCTAAACATTCGCGGAAAGGATACATTGTACGATTATTTACAGTTTGCAGCTTTAATGTAAGTTCAACTTCTTTATTATTAAAAAATAATTTTATCGGTTTATTGCCTAAAGTTGTACTAATAGTTTTTGTTCGATTGCTATCTGTTGCCCATACATCGCCTGTTGAATTTATAAAAACATAATACGATGTTGAATATGATACTGATATGTCTTTAACAAAAGTAACGCTGCCAAAATCATAAACAGGATTATATTTACCATTTTTTAAATTAAGATAAATACCTTCTTGGTTAAAGTAAAAGATAGTTCCGCCAATTGTTATACAATTACCCACTTTATTTGATTGCATATCTAATAAGCTAAGCCCTTTTTCCCAAAAAATGTTGCCCTCATAAGCTTTACCATCATTAGAAACAGCATAAAATGAATTTCCTGCTGAAGTGTCCCAAGCAACTGATTTAATGTTCTCTCCCTGATATTTTGTAGTGCCTAAATCATGGGAACTTATGTATAGTTGATTTGATGTATTAATTATTCCTACAGCTCTTGAACCGAGAAAAACACCATTTTCTTTCTTTACATTTGAAACAACTTTTGTCGGCATATCCGGTTTTAAATAATATAAATCCCCATTATTTTTCAAAGCATAAGCGTTTCCGTAGCCTGAATAAACTGCGTATACGTCAGACATCACAAATGTAGTAGTAACTTCAGATGTTCCATAATAATCCAATTCAATGCTATATAAGTTATTATCATTTAAAACAACATATTTTTTTTGGCCACCAGATGCAAAGCTCTTTACGTTGGAAAGAACCTTTTTGCTTTCACCCTCGCTTTGAAATTCAGGATCACAAACAATATTGCTTTTATTGTCAATATAGCATAACGGATCCAAATTTATTATTTCTTTAACAGAAATGGGATAATTATTAACTTTTACTTCTCTCTCATCGGACTTCAAAGTTGTCACAACCGACATTGTTCCATTCGACTTAATCATATATAATGTTTCCGCCGCTACATCCCACTTACTTATTATTGCAGTTACATCGGTTTCAATAAATTTTTTGCTCGAAGCAATAACATCAGTAGTTAAATAAACATCCCCCGCCCCAGTCAAAACAGCTACATTATAATCTCCATAGCTAAAACTAGCAATATCTTTTACAGGCAATTCAGCTGCATTTACTAATATAACAGTACTAATCATCGCTAACATTATAAATGTTAAAGTAAAAATAATTTTTTTCATAAATACCTCACAAATTAAAAATTTGTTTTTCTACATATCTCATCAATAAAGTATCATTTTTTAATGCATTTGTCAATGCGTTAGATTATATATTTATTGGAAATTTATGGTAGAAATATAATAGACCTCAAACCATAGTGTCGAGGGGGTCACCTCAAACCATTCCCCTTGTCTATTCCATTCCTCCCCTTATTTATTCCATATAACTTATCGATGTATCAATGCCAATGGTACTTGCTTCGCCATTCCATGTTATACCTATATCAAATGCTTTTGCAATATCACGTAGCCTAAAGTAATTATTGCCGTTAATCGTATAGGCAGATAATTGTGCTTCCTGACCGTCTATATATATTTTTGCAGTAGAAAGAACTGCATTTTGTTTATTTGAGTCTGCATTCACTTCCATTTCGCCGCCGACCGCCGTGTATATTTTATTTGATATAAGGTTGATAGCATTTTTTGAACCATCCCATGAAACCTCAAACTGCTTATCAGTACCACTTACTACCTTCGCAAGATCACGAAGCTTAAAATAATTATTGCCGTTTATCGTATAAGCTTCAAACATAGTCTTTGTGCCATTTACCAAAATCTTACTAGAAGTCGGTAAGGCCGGTACATTTACAATAGCATTGTCATCTGCATTTTGCTGCAAATTATCCATGCCTTCAACGATATCAATAAATACTACCAGACTAAAATCCGAATATGATATCTCCAAAGAATAATGCCCAGCCTTATCAAATTCTATTGTATAGCCTGTATCATAATGTTGGGGTATTACCGGGCCATCTGGGATAATGACCTTTCCGGATTCCTTAACAATAGAAGAAATTGGTTTTCCGGATTCATCTGAATATTCTTCATTTCCATAATTAATCTTAATATTGCTGAATATAAAGTCGCAAGTCATTTTTGCATGAACTTGAGCCTTAATGTTAAAATCTGTGTCAACGCCCTCCGTGGACTCTAACACATTTGTTACAGTAAATCCCTGACTGTAGCCCGCAGCTTGCTCTAAACAAAACTCTTTTTCCCCGGCAGCAAGAACTGATACTACAGACAGTTGCATAACTGCTGCAGCAACTAATATGGTTAACATCAACTTAATTATTTTTTTCATTTCAATTCTCCTCATTCAATATTTTCTTATTGTAAATTATGCCAAGGTTTGTTAAGGGAGCATTTTAAACCGTCCGCTTGTCTCCTGTGGAATCAATCCATTTCTTTATGAGTGGTATGTTTCAGTTAAAATCAATTATTTTATTTCCGGGCGGATCTTCTGTTACTTTAGGATGTCCTTCCTGAACTTTCACTTCTCCGTTTCCGTCACCAATGTCTATACCAGAAACCTTACCATCGGTTATTTTAATAATTACCTTTTTTTCTGTTTCATCTTTATCTCCTTTAAGATAAACTATGTATCTGTCAATTTTTGCGTCATAAACTGTTTTTTCCACTGAGTATATTTCGCCTTTTGGTATAAAGTAATATCTGGCATAATTTTCAGACACTTTCACATCGTTAGCATTTTCACACCCAGATACAGTTGCCCCTACTACTATTATGATAACCAAAAGAAAAATAAGCTTTGTTTTTGTCATCAAAATTACCCCTTATACTTTTTTTAATTTCCTGTATGATATTTAGTGAACTTGGATACGGAGGATCTGATTGAGCCAGTAATCAAGCGGTGCACAATGGGGATGGTTCTTTTATGATTCTTAGTAATCCTGATGCAAGAACTGAAGCAGTTACTATATCATATTTGTAATTCATGATATATGATATACTTATGGGAAATAAAATTCAAGAGAAATGGAAAAAAACCGAAAAATAATAAAAACCGGATCATAAAAAAAAAACGAAGAGGTGCTCTTCGTTTTTTGCTATTTATAGCAAGCATTCACATTAAATCATGGGGTATAAGTTACTACACCATCTGTTAAAAGTGTTCTGATTTGACAAAGTTCTTTCGATATGTTATCTTTAAATAGACATTTATCGAAAGGACTTTTTTTATGAAAACCACAGTCTATGCAAATGCTAAGGTGAATCTTACCCTGGATATTACAGGAAAAAGAGAAGATTCTTATCACACAATAAGAACCGTAATGCATAACATTGAACTATCAGATGAAATTGAAATATCTTTCATAAAAAAGGGCATTAGAATTACTTCGAATTTATATTATCTGCCTTCAGGTCCTAATAATATTGCTTATAAGGCTGCCGAAGCTTTTTTAAAAGAAATTAATATGGCTCAAGGGCTAGAAATCAGGCTTCACAAAAAAATCCCCGTAGGCGGAGGATTAGGCGGTTCCAGCACTGATGGTGCGGCAGTCCTTCGAGGGTTAAACAACTTGTTTTCTAATCCCATCAGTGAAAAGCGACTGCTCCAAATTGCGGCATCTCTTGGCTCAGATATGCCCTTCTGCTTAACCGGAGGCGCCGCTTTATGTGAAGGCGTTGGCGAAATAATAACCCCTCTTCCCGATTTTTGCGGAGAAAGTATCCTGATTGTTAAGCCTCCGTTTTCATTAAATACAAAAGTAATGTATGAGCAAATCGATGCCTTCGGAATAGCTAATCATCCTAAAACAGATGAAGTAGTAGAAGCCTTTAGACAAAGTAACTTTAAGGAAGTCACCAGTAACCTTTTTAATGTATTTGAACCTGTAGCAATTGCCATTCAGCCTATTATCGGCGTAATTAAAGAAAAACTGTTAAAGTTTGGTGCTATCGGAGCCCTTATGAGCGGAAGTGGTTCATCCGTTTACGGAATATTCAAAGATGAAGCTTCTGCTTTTGATGCAGAAGAAAAACTGAAGTTTGAAAAATTTGATGTCTATTTTTCAAAGCTGTGTAAATAATAAAGCCCCGCATATGCGGGGCTTTATTATTTTGTCTATTTATCTGTTCCGAATACCTTTATTACCCTTACTGTTCCGTTGTTAATCGTATCTGTGTAAAGGCCGATGCTACTTACATTTTTATTAGCAATATCATCTAACTTAATAATTTGCCAATCCTTCCCTACTTGCTTGTAGACAACAGTAACATCTTCATCCATTCGGTAAACATTATCATTCATCTTGATTTTTGTGTTTGTATATTCCTGTATTTCTTTGCCGGTTTCTGCTTCGTTCAGCGTCTTCATAGCTTTCATTTTGCCGTTATATATTATAGCCATAACAGCAGAACCTTCTGAATAGCTGTAACCGAAGGATGTGGTATAACTGTTTTCACCGCTGTTTGAAACTATATCATATGTTGCAGAATATGCAAGACTTATTCCTCCGTCTTTTATTTCTGAATCAGACAGTATTCCGTATGTATATCCGCTGTAAGTCGTATCTTTGATATACAGTACAGCAATGTCTTTAAGGCCATTTGCATATTCAACATGAATTACTTGTTTATCTGTAAGGCTTGAACCTGTAATGTCTTTAAGATTTACCTTTTGAACCATTGCTTGTGTGCCGTCTTCCAAGTATACAAGTTCAAGTATTGAATAATTCTGCTGGAACTCGCATCCGGCATATGAAGGGATGCTCTTATCAAAAGTTCCTTCAAGAGGATTCTTTGGAGCAAGCTTCAAAGACATTATTCCGTCGCCCTGGTTTTCGATATATACAAATGAGCCTATATACTTAGTATAATCTGTATCTTTATATTCCTTATCAGTCCTATAGGCTACTTCCTTGCCTGAAGCAAGCATTATGTTGGCATAATATTGTTTTTCGCCTTTTGCTTCATCATCATCATTTGCATATGAAGTATATATGCTTAGCAGAACACCCATATCACTGAGGGTCTGGCCGTCTAAATCCACTACATCTACAACAGATCCGTCATTGCCGAAAAGAAGAGTGATCCTGTCATTTATCTGGAATGAACCGGCAGTATCGTCAAGCTTTTGCTTAGCTGTAACAGAAAAACTTGAATAGGTAGTTCCCGAAAGAGTAATGCCGGTTAAATTATCCTTGGATGGCAGGGCTTTTTCATAGATACCCGTTACTTTATCCGAATATACATAAAGTCTGTTAGTTACATCATTATAATATACAACATCAAACTTTTCAATATCGGTAAGGAGTGCGGCTTCTCCATCCCTCGTTACATTAACATTGTCAAGTTTTCCAAAGAAAGTGTTAACCTGAGAATAGTTTGAAGTAATGGTATAAGGACCGTCAAGCTTCTTTTCTTCTATGAAAATGTAATCATCATATATTTTAATTGTGCTGCCCGATAAGAGAGTGGAATAAACAGCGGAATAATTGGTTTTTGCTCCTTTGTAATATACAATCTTATTTCCATCAACATCAACCAAACCTGATTCAAGGGTCTCCATTTTATCAGCATAAGCAGCATTTAATGTGTATGTTTTAACATCCTGGCTTACTTTCTGAACCATGTCAATTTCATTTGACTTATTGACCCAAATTGTAACCTTCATTCCAATATAAGAATCAATGTCAGCAAGACCTTTTTTATAGGTACCCCCTGAGGTCATAACTTCATCAACTGCAATTGATGCGTTGTTTGCCGTATTGCCGTAAACAACGACGTTTTCAACCTTAGTGAGAGATGATACACTGCTGTTAGTACCATTCTTAGCTGTCAAGGCATTATTCAGAATATATGCTGCAACTTCTCTGGTAATAACATCGCTATTATTGAAAGTTAAACCTTCAGTTAAGTCAAGTTCAGCAGCCTTTGTAATGTAATCGGCAGGCCAGTTTGTTCCAACGTCAGAAGCAGAATAGCCAAGCATTCTTATTACTACTGTAATAGCCTGAGCATATGTAATTTCATCATCGGGAGCAAACCTGCCGTCAGGATAACCTGTTATAAGACCTAGTTCTGCAGCCTCATTTATATATCCTACTCCCCAATAATTTGAAGAGACATCAGAAAATACTTCGGTGTTTTTTGAAACTGCCTTGTCCTTATTTCCCGACATTATAACAATCAGTTTAGCAAATTGGCTTCTTGTAAGTGATTTAGTTGCTCCAAAGGTACCGTCTCCATATCCTGAAAGGATACCCAAATTAGTTAGATTATTTATAGCATCTGCATACTTGCTTCCCGTGGAAACATCCGAAAAAGAAGCCATAGAAGTGGATGTGAAAAGAAGAAATGCACTAAGCGCTATTGCCATAATTCGTTTTATCATATTTTGCCTCCCGTTATTCTGATCTTAAAGCTTCTATTGGACTAAGTTTAGAAGCCTTCCTAGCCGGGTTAAGTCCAAAGAACAAACCAACAGCCATGGAATAAACAAGTGATACCACTATAACCCACAATGTAGGTTTAGCGGCTATTCCGATAATTTTTCCGGCGATAACGGCAACTATTACACCAAGTACAATTCCCATAATGCCGCCAAACAAACTTACCGAAGTTGCCTCAACGAGGAATTGGAGCAGTATACTGCTTCTTTTTGCTCCTATAGCTTTTCTGATACCTATTTCCTTGGTTCTTTCGGTAACAGATACAAGCATAATGTTCATAATTCCTATGCCGGCGACCAAAAGCGAAATGCCTGCAATTCCCGCAAGAACGCCTGAAAGCATAGTTGTCATTTCGTTAAGCTTATCAAGCATTTCCTGCATGTTTACTACAGTATATCTGTCTGAATCACCGTATATATCATACATAAATTTTTTAGTTATACTCATAACAGAATCAATACTGTTAACGTCTTTAGCTATTAATGTAAAACCGGTAAGAGCCCCTGTACCCAAATTGTTTACTGCCGTAGTGTATGGAACAAGAGCCATATCATCAGAAGAGTACTGGGCAATAGTATCGGTTTGCTTTTCCATTACTCCGACAACGGTAAAAGGCAGACCATTGACCTTTATTGTTTTACCTATTGATGCCTGAACGCTGCCGAAATAAGTTAATGCATTATATTCACCTATTACAATAACTTTAGAAGCATTTTCTACATCAACGCTATTTATAAGTCTCCCAAGCTGGGTAGTTTTATCCGTAGACAAATCATAATATTCGTTAGTGCCTGTTACTGGAGTGGTACCGTTACTACCTCCGACTCTTAGTGTTGCACTGGTTGAATTTTTCGGAATAAATCCCGTTATAAGGTCACAATTATCCCACATTAAATCTTCAACATCGTCGTAATCAAAAGTTCTCGTCTGATATGAACGTTTGGCAGTGGCTATAACCTGAGTAGTGCCAAGGGAATCAAAAGATTCTGTTACTTTTGACGTTGCCCCTTGAACCAGGCTTACGAGAATTATAACTGCACAAACGCCAATTATGATTCCAAGCATTGTTAAAAAGCTTCTGAGTTTGTTTGATATAATACTTTCCCAGGCCATTTTGACTGCAGATAAAAGAATCATTCGCAAACCACCTCGCTATCCACATCTACATCTCTGGTTATTTTACCGTCTTGTATTCTGACAATTCTTTTTGCCTGTCTGGCTATATTGTTGTCATGCGTAATAAGCACTATTGTATTGCCTTCACTATGTAATTCTTTAAGCATAACCATTAATTCAGCGCCGGTCTTGCTGTCCAATGCACCTGTCGGTTCATCAGCCAGTATCAGCGGAGGGTGTCCTGCCAACGCGCGAGCAATTGATACTCTTTGCTGCTGACCACCTGATAATTCTTTAGGCATATGTTCGCTTCTTTCTGCCATACCAACACGCTCTAATGCTTCCATGGCCATCTTTTTGCGTTCAGGTAATTTGATGCCCCGATAAATAAGCGGAAGTTCCACATTTTCCCTGGCAGAAAGTTTGGGAAGTAAATTATATTGCTGAAAAATAAACCCTATCGTGCGGTTTCTTATTAAGGCTTGCTCATCATCTGAAAGGTTACTTACATTTTTCCCATTCAAATAATACTCGCCTTCAGTCGGAACATCCAGACATCCAATCATATTCATAAGTGTAGATTTGCCGGATCCCGAAGGTCCGATAATAGCCACAAATTCATGGGGATGAATGTGCAGGTTGATACCATCCAATGCCCTTACCTCTGTATCGCCCATCTGGTAAATTTTATATAAATCTTTTATTACTATCATGGTACACCCCCCTTTTTTAGGCTATCACTTGCTTGAACTGCTGTTCTTGCTGCCGGAACTGCTGCTTGTTGTGCTTCTGCTATAGCCGCTCGAACTGCTTCTCATGCCGCTATAACCGCCCATTCCGCCTTCCATACCGCCATAACCGCCATTCATTCCACCCATGCCGCCATTCATGCCTGTGGCATTAAGACCTGTTTTTTTACTATTGGTGGCTGAAGATGTATCAGCATTATCATTTTCAGCTAAGTACACTTCGGCTGTCTGAGAAAGTCCGCTTAAAATAGCCATATACATATCATTCGATACGCCGGTGGTTACTTTAACAGCAGTAAATCCTTCTGGTGCCTTTGCTTTAATTCTTTTCTGAATGGTAGCGTTTATATCCTTTTCCGATTTAGCCGTTTCGTCTGAAGCAGTATTTGTACTCTTTGAAGAAATTGCTGCTGATTTGAAAGAAGCGGATTCAGTCTGTTTTGAGCTACCCGCAGAAGCAGCATTAGTTGCTGTATCATCTGCTGCAGTTACTCCGGTATTTGTACCGTTTTTTACATAAACATAAGATTCACCTTTAATCTTCGTTATGGCTGAAATAGGAACGCAAAGTGCATCTTTAGCGCTTTGGTATACAATTTCGGCAGAAACATTCATGCCTGAACGAAGTTTTCCATAATCATCTATTACAACCTCTACGTCATATTCCGCAACACCGTTAGAGGATGTACCTTCAGTGGCAACTTTAGTAACTTTACCTGTAAACAACTGATTTTCGAGAGCGTCGGCAGTTACTTTTACCTCTTGTCCGACTGAAACTTTATTGATATCGGTTTCGTCAGCGGAAAAAGTGAATTTCATTTTAGACATATCTGCAACGACCATCAAAGCAGTTGAGTCAGAGCTTGTGCCGATAGTGTCACCCTTTTTATAGTTCTTTGTAATTACCGTTCCACTGATTGGAGCTGTTATATTATAGTCATCCAGCTTATCCTTAGCATCTTCAAGAGAAAGCTGCTGGTCATTATATTCAATATCTACCGTTTTTTTCTTCTCCACAAAGTCGGTATCATCAATTGTAAAAAGTACCTCACCCTTCTTTACGGTAGTGCCGTTCTTTAAACCGGGAGCAATATAATCCACTTCACCGCTGATCTTGGGAGTAATCGAAACAGAGTCATTGAATGAAATGGTACCGGATTTGGGTGATTCCACGTTGCCGGAACTCGTAGTAATTGTTGCGCTGGCAGATGTATCGTTTAAAGCTATGTCAGCGTTTTTAATTGTTATTTCAACGTTATAAACAACAGAACCGTTTGAATAGCCGGAAGAAGCGGAGCTTTTATATGTAACTGTTCCGTTTAATGAATACATAGACGGGAACAAGTAAACCTTGGCAGTATCACCTATCTGTATCTTTCCACATTGAGCTGCGTTAAAAGGTATCGTTGCAATTACCGTTGAAGTATCCTGAACCATGCCGCAGCTTTGATTTGCCGAAACATTATCACCTTTTTTAAGAGTAAATCCGCTTACAACACCATCACTTGCAGCTTTAATTGTATACTTTGCTAAGGTCTTATTATACTCTGAACTATCAAGATATGTCTTGTTATCAAGCTTATACTTTTTAAGAGAATCCTGAGCCTTCTCTATTGACTTGTTCTGCTGATCATGGTCAATAACATAAAGCAGATCATCTTTTTGAACCGTATCGCCTTCTTCGTAATTACACTGAGTAATTTCACCGTTTACCAAAGGCACTATTTCGTACCGTTCATATGGCTCAATTGTACCTGAACCGGATACCGTAAGCTCAAGTGTCTTTACTACAGGCTTCGTAGTCTTAATGGTAGTCTTCTTATCTGTAGCATTACCTTTAGAAAACCAAAAGCAGGTTCCTGAAATCAAAGAGATAACAACTATTATGGAAGTAATTGATATCCAAAGTTTCTTTTTACGTTTTTTCTTAATCAAATCCGGAGTATCTCCGTTAGCAGTCTTAGTTTTCAGTTTCATCACAAAACCTCCCTATTAATTTAAATCACAGTATTAATGATATCAATTATTTATGTATATTTTGAAATTAAATTATGAATAAAATGTAAATATTAAAAAGACAAGCTACCATAGCCTGCCTTTTTAATATTATTTTGAATAATGTTCAAGCATTTCGTTCTTAATGTGCCACAGGGATTTTGACAAGTCAACATAATATTTATGCGGATTTTCAAAACGTAGAACCTCTTCCCAAAGAGTTTCAATTTGAGCCATACAATAATTTTTGATTTCATTAAGCGGCTTGCTATCATATACACATTGCCCGTTTTTAAAAATAGGCTTTAATAGTTTTTTAGCGGTATAGTCTGTAACTTCTTTCTTTTTCCAAGTTTCGACAGGGTCGAATAATACATATGGCTCATTTTCATCTATTTCTTCATTGTGAAGTGTAACCACATCACCTATAGCCATCCCTGTTTCGTTAGAAAAAAGCCTGTAAACCTGTTTGAAGCCCGGAGTGGTAACTTTGGTTGTGTTCTCACTTATTTTAATCCTTGGAATAATATTTCCGCCTTTTTCTACGGCTACAAGCTTATACACACCGCCAAAAACCGGAGAAGAACTTGCGGTAATTAACCTTTCGCCTACTCCGAATGAATCAATTTTTGCACCCTGCATGATTGTATCTCTGATAATATATTCATCCAATGAATTTGAAACTACAATTTTACAATCTTCAAAACCGGCATCATCAAGCATTTTACGCATTTTTTTCGATAAGTACGTTATATCTCCGCTGTCTATTCTGACACCCTTCGGACGGTACCCGGCAGGAACAACAACTTCATTAAAAACTTTAATTGCATTCGGAAGACCTGACTTTAATACGTTATATGTATCAACTAAAAGAGTACAATCCTGAGGATAACTTTTTGCATAGGCCTTAAATGATTCGTATTCCGAATCAAACATTTGTATCCAGCTATGAGCCATAGTTCCAAGTGCAGGTATGCCAAACAGCTTGTCCGCAATAGTGCAGGCAGTTCCCACACATCCGGCAATATATGCTGATCTGGCGCCATATATTGCGCTGTGATATCCATGAGCTCGTCTTGAGCCAAATTCCATTACCGCTCTGCCCTGAGCTGCCCTAACGATTCTATTTGCTTTTGTTGCTATAAGAGACTGGTGATTTACAGTTAATAGAATCATGGTCTCTACAAACTGAGCCTGTATAGCCGGACCTCTAACAATAACAATAGGCTCTCCCGGAAATATAGGGGTTCCCTCTTCCATAGCCCATACATCACAGCTAAATTTCATTTCGGAAAGATAATTTAAAAACTTTTCACTGAAAATGCCTTTGTTCCTTAAATAGCTAATATCTTCTTCATCAAACTTTAACTTTTTGATATATTCAATTAATTGTTCTGTTCCCATCATAAGAGCATATCCGCCATTGTCAGGTATAACTCTGAAGAACATATCAAAATATGCAATTGATTCTCCCATGCCATTTTCCATATAGCCATTAGCCATTGTAAGCTCATAAAAGTCGCAAAGCATGGTATAATTATTGTTATCCTTCCAAACTGTCATTATAGTTCATCCTTCCGGCTTAATCTTTTCAAGCGCATCCTCAAGCCAATATTCACCAATATCAATAGCTTTATACAAGCCGTCTCTTTCAGCCTGTTTTATAACTCTTTCCTTTTCGGACCCTGTATTGGTAATGAGTTGTATTGTAACTGAATCGGCAATTTCTTCGCCGCTTACCATCGTAGAATGATTAATAATGAACTTAACTATATATCGATCTTTAGGATCACCAAAGTAAAGTGTATTTCCTCCTCTAATAAAAGGTTTGCCATTATATATAAGATATTCGTTCTTTTCTTTTTTAGCCATTCACATGACCTCCCTCAAATGATTAACTTAAATTATACCACAAAATGTACAATAAGTAAAGTTATTTTGATTATATATTTGAATAAATATATATATTGAAATAGCTGCTATAGTATAGTATAATGCTAATTGCAGAGTAGATTTTTACGCGTGCGTTTTAAGCGCAGAGTGCCGCCTGTACGGAGAGTTGACTGGCGGACGAATAGCATTTGCTGACGGTGAAAAAATCGCATCTCGCTGCTTATACTAATACTATACGTAGCGTTATCTCTGTAAATTTATTTGCGGAGGTTTTTTTATGGGAATTATCGAAAAGTTCAGGCAATCATCCAAGGAATTAAAAGACACAAGAACCTTAGTAAAGTGCGCAATGTTTATTGCTCTTTACGTTGCCCTTAAAATGCTGCGTCTTCAGATTGATGTGGACAAGGCACTGTTTAATTTGGAATTTTTGGCCATAGCATTTTCCGGTGCCTTGTTCGGTCCGGTTGCAAGCATTATTGTAGGCTGTGCCGGAGACTTGCTTCACAGCCTCACAGGAACTTTGTCGGGCGGATTTAATTGGGGGTTCACCATTAATAACGCTGTTTCCGGCCTTCTTTACGGATTAATATTATATAAAAACATGTCTATAATAAGATGCGTTATAGCCAAGTTTATTGAAATAGTTGTTATTTCATGGTTTATGACAAACATCTGGCTGGTTATGAGTTTTGACATTAATGCAATAATGCCTATGGCAATTTCAAGAGCTCCTATAAAGCTTGGTGCATCTTTACCTATTGAAATGGCGATATTCATAATTTTAGTTTTAGTACTTAAACCTGTACTTCAAAAAATTGAGCCTCAAAGAAAATTATAAGATACAAAATAGAAAAAGAAGGTGCGCATAGTGCGCACCTTCTTTTGTGTTCCCTCTTATTAAAATTTTTTAAAACACCATAGATGGGGAAAAGCAATAAATTCAGATAACATTCTCCCCTTATTGCTTTCCCAAAATAAGTATCGGGGCAGAACCTGAAAAAAGTGCTGACGCTTAAAGCGTCAGCACTTTTCATTTTATAGATATAACTTCATTAAACTCATCAATTTCTTCATTCCTTAGGTGTCCGAACCTTCACTTAACAGAAATATCAAATACATATCCCGGGCTTGCGGAAAATACGATATAGCCGCCTTTAGGCAAAACTGCGGTATTTTCACCACTGAGCACAGAGGATTTAACTGTTTTTCCGTTTTCATCGTATAAGGTAAACATAGAGCCTTTTTGTATATTTACCGTAATATTCTTTCCTGCAATTTCTTTAGAAATTTTAAACCAGCGGCTGTATCCGCTGCTCAAAATTGTACATTTGGATGCTTCACCGGAATATATGTTAGGTATTGAATTAATGCTTAAAAAGAGCCTTCCCTCAGCCTTTAAATACTCTGCACCATCTTCATTGAAGAAAACATAATCGGTAAGATCTCTGCCGCTTAGCCCCGGAATTTTTATATCGGCTTTTGCTGTGTTCTCATCTATAATTTTCAAGTAGCCGACATAGCCCGGTGATTGACTGGCAAGAAGAACGTTTGCTGCAGGCAAGCTTTTAGCATACACTTCAGAGCTGTATTTTTCATCCAAAAGTAAATATATAAGGCCGTTTCTTTCAGTCCATGCGTCCTCTACAGCTTTAGCAAGCTGCACGGGCTCTTTTTTCTGAGCACCATATTCACAAATTGAATATTTGCCAAGGCCGGGAACCTGTGCATATATTTCTTGTAAAAGATATGTTTCTCCATCATCTTCTCTAAAGCTAACATGCATCACATTATTCCCGAAGACCCCGCCACCTAAATATTTTAAGGTTTGTGATACACCCGTATAAACCTCATCCATAACAAGAGAAGAGTCGTTTATAGTTACCTTTATATTCTGGGCATTGGAAAGATAAATTCCGTTATACTTTTTAAGTTCGGAAATATTAATTTCTTTATCGGGAATTTTAAAACTGCCGGAATAATTTGTATTTTCAATAATACCTTTTTCTTTGAGCAGTGAAAGCAAATACTCTGATGCGATCATTTGACAATAGATACTGCTGCCACCCTCTGTCATAACTGCTGCCGCCATGTTATATTTGGGAATAACAATCAAGCAGGAATGGTAATATAGTGTGTCTCCGCCTTTTGATAAGGCTTTGATGTTATAACCTGAAAAAGGATAAAGCTCAACGTTGTCCCATCCAAGACCAAATTTAAGCAGACTGTCCCCTTTAGGAGAAACACCTTTAAGGTACTCGGGGGAAGCCATACTGTTTTTTACAGAACTTTCAAAAAGTTTTCCGGCATATGTAAACTCGTAACCGAATTTACATAGCTCTGAAGCATTTGAATATACTCCTCCTGCGCCCAATGCGCTTACAACATCCTTCATTCCGGAAACTTTATCGGCAGTTGTAGTCAAATTTAGGTTGGCCGGAGTAAGCAGATTTTGCTTAATAAAATCACTGTAGCTCATGCCGGAAACCTTTTCGATTATAAGCTCCGCTAAAGTATAGCCGTCATTACAGTAGGACGCCATTTCTCCCGGTTTTGACTTAAGCGTCTGGATTTCAAGCTCTTTTAAAATATTGTCATGATAGTAACTGTCATATTCGTAAAACAGCATTGAATTTTTCATTGTGGAGCCATAAAGCCCTGAAGTATGATTTAAAAGCATCCTGACAGTAATATCTTTATATCTTTCGTCGGCCATTTTAAATTCCGGCAAATATTCTGTCACAGGTTTATCTAAGTCTATTAAACTTTTCTTGGAAAGCAGCATTACAGAGGCGGCTGTAAACACCTTGCTTACAGAACCTACGGGAAACAAAGAGCTTGTATTATATTCACTTTCAATTTTGCCGCTGTCAATTACTGCATACTGAATAGATTTGATTCCAAGATTAGCCAAACTTATAGGTTTGCTGCTTCCTTCCTCAGCAAATAAAGTAATAGGAATAAAAATTAATGTTATACAAAGAAAAGCTGATATAAGCCTTCTCATATTAATTCTCCTCAGTTAAAATATTGGGTTATTGTTATATAAAAATGCCATTATAGTAGATTCTTTAAGCTGCTCCCTACAAAATTCACCGGCAAAACTTGTTGAAATTAAGAATACAAGCAGACATGAAAAAATAAACAATAAAATAAAGCCATTCAATGTCCCGGCGATAAAGCCGCCCATCCTGTTAAAACCGTTTATTACAGGAAGCTTTGCAATGTTTTCAAGTATGTACTCGATTATTCTTAAGAGAATAAGAAGGGCTAGGAAAAGGCCAACCGCACATACTGCCTTGAGCATAACATCTCCTGCTTTTTGAGCCAGTGACTCTTTTGCTTCGTCTGCTTTACTTTTAATTTCATCTAAATCTATTAGTTTCATTAAAAAATCATTTTCGGTTTTGCCTTTATCCGATTGAGTGCTCCCTGTTAAAGAATTTTCCAGAGTAGCACTTTCTGCTCCAACTAATTTTTCAGCTTGTGCATATATAGCATTTCCAAGAGAGGTTTTTGTTACATATGTAACAGCACTATTTAAAAACGTAACGGTAAGAATAAAAGCAATAATAAAAGATGCGGTTTTAAAGAAGGCCTTGATAAAACCTTTTCTTATACCTTGTATAATGCAAAATAGAAGTATTACTACAGCAATGATATCAAGTATCATAAAATTCACCTTTCAAACGGTATCATATTTATCTCAGAGCCGGACATAACCATTGCCCTGTTTTTCTTTTCAAACAGTTCAAGACCATTTATCATAGCGTCGGATTTTGCTTTTCCTAATAATTGTCCTTTCCTATTTAAAAGGACAATTTCATTTTCTGAACTAATAGCAATCTTCCCACCGGAAAGAGCCATATAGTCAATATTATAGTCATACGTAAAGTTTCCTTTTTGTCTTCCGCTTAAATTGTAAAGTTTAACCTCCGTGCTTCCAAAACTTGAAGCATCCGAAAGAGAAACAGCAATGTACCCATCGTTAATTTTTATGAATTTCACATCATTCCCTTTGTAATCAACGTTCCATTTCTGTTTGCCTTTGCCATTATAGCAAACTATTCCATTTTTCCCTTGGGCAATCAGCTTTCCCGACCCGTAAAACCTTACAGAAGCAATTATATTTTCTGTTGTGACTTCCTTGTAATATTTTCCTGTAGAGCCGTTAGAAAATATTATTGTATCCTTTATTAAACCATTTGTTATATCTATTGTATTAATAGCCACGTCTCTGTTATTTGGAGAAATATCCGCATCCACGACATATTTATCTCCAAAGGTGTATGTTACAAGCTCTTTGCCCGAAGGCTTGTATACTTTGCAAACGCCCTTATAGCCTTTTTCATCTGTAGATATACATATGTATCCGTTTTCATTTACAGAACCTGATTTAATATTACTTTTTGTTTTAAATGAAGTTTCAATTTTGCCGTTTTTAACAAGAAATACACTATTATCGGAAAGTGACATAATTAAGATGTACTTCTCCCTAATATACATATTAGCTTTCGGCGCGTTTATGTCAAGAAACCATTTTCTATTCATAGAACTGTCATAATAATAGAGCTGCTTGCCTGTAAATACTGCAAATCCATCCTGGTATTTGTTTACTTTATTATCTCCCGTGCTATCCTGAGCAAGAGTATATTGCCCTTTTTTAGCAAAATAGCCATTATTGGACAAATATATAGCAATTGATACCGCTATGGTAATAATCAAAATTATTGTTACAATAACAGCTGTTATCTTTTTCACAAAATCACCCTTTTTATCAATAATATACATTTACCAAAGAAAGCCCTTTTGCCGGGGCTGTAATACCAGCTCTTTTTCTATCCTTGGATAAAATAATTTCGGGAATATCTAAAGGATCAATTTTCCCGTTACCGCAGTAGATTAATGTGCCTACAATTATTCGTACCATATTGTATAAAAATCCGTTTGCGCTGATTTTTATATTAAGAATCCCATCATTTTCTGTTAAAATCAGTTCATATACATTTCTGACTGTTGTTTTTGCTTGTCCGCCGGTAGCCATAAAAGCAGAAAAATCCTTTTCCCCTATAAAATATTCAGAGGCTTTATTCATTTTTAAATAATCAAGCTGTTTTGGATAATGCCATGAGTACCTTGATATAAAAGGGTCAAGAATGCTTCTGTTGCAAATTATATATTCATAAGTTTTCCCTATTGCGGAAAAGGACGCATGAAAGTCATCAAAATCAAGCTCGGCTTTGTTAATCCTTATACTTTCGGGAAGCTTTGTATTAAGTGCCAAAGGAAGCTTCTCGATCGGAATAGAAGAATTTGTTTTAAAGTTAGCGCAGTAAGTTCTTGCGTGAACACCGGCATCCGTACGGCTGCAGCCAAAAATGCAGCTCTTTTCTTCCGTTATTTTACATATTGCCTCTTCAAGAGCTTGCTGGACGGTATAGCCGTTATCCTGCCTTTGAAACCCATGGAAATCAGTCCCGTCAAAGCTTAACCATAACTTCACATTGTTCATAAAATCACCTTAAAAGTGCGAGTAAATATTGCATATTATTACTGCCGTAAGTATAATAGCAGCCGAAGCTAACCCATAGATATCAGCATATGAAAAAGAAAGCTGCTTTAAACTGGTACGACCCTCACCGCCTCTGTAGCAGCGGGCCTCCATAGCAATCGCAAGATCGTCGGCTCTTCTAAAAGCACCCACAAAAAGAGGCACTAAAATAGGAACCATAGCTTTTGCTCGCTTCAAAATACTCCCGGATTCAAAGTCAGCTCCCCTTGCGGATTGTGCCTTTTTAATTCTGTCGGTTTCTTCGGCAAAGGTTGGAATAAACCGGAGTGCAATAGTCATCATCATCGCTATTTCATGGGCAGGAACACCGATTTTTGAAAATGGTCTCATTAAATATTCAAGTCCGTCGGTCAATACCACAGGAGAAGTGGTAAAAGTCAAAGCGCTTGTCCCAATTAAAAGAAATGTTAACCTGAAAAGCATAAACGCCGCAAATCTTATGCCGCTGTCGGATATTGTCCAGCCAAGGTAAGGCAAAGTGTAGATCGTGTTGCCGGGAGTCAAAAACAAGTTGAACAGTGCTGTAAAAAGCATTAGAATAAGAATGGTTTTAAGACCCTTAAAGTAATATTTTACAGGCACTCTGCTTGAAACTATTACTGCTAAGATGAAAAGAAAAATCACAGCAAACCCTGCAAAGTTATTAACTAAAAATATAACAATCATATAAAGCATAGTAAAAAGAATCTTTGTTCTGGGATCCATTCTGTGAATTATAGAATCCCCGGGGAAGAACTGACCTATGGTTATATCCATCATTGGTCCTCCCCTCCTTTTAGTATTTTAAGTATCTCTTCTTTTGCATCTTCAATTCTGAATATATCATCCCGAACATCAAGACCGAGGCTTTTTAATTTTTGCATTATTGTCGTTATTTCAGGCACGCTTAAACCATTTTCCCTGAGCTCTTCACTATCCTTAAAAACCTCATCCAAATAAGAATATTTCAGTATTTTACCTTGGGACATAACAATTACCTTCTCACATATTTTAGCTACGTCCTCCATACTGTGAGATACTAATATTACTGTTATGGAATAATCGGAATGAAGCTCTTTAATCCGTCCTAAAATCTCGTCTCGCCCACCCGGATCCAATCCTGCCGTAGGCTCATCCAAAATTAAGATTTTGGGCTTCATTGAGAGAATGCCGGCAATGGCGACTCTCCTTTTCTGTCCTCCGGACAATTCAAAAGGGGACTTATTTAAAATATCTTCTGAAAGACCAACCGTTTTAAGTGCTTCTTTGACCCTATCATCAATTTCACTGTCCGGCACGCCGATATTTTTGGGTCCGAAAGCTATATCTTTATATACTGTTTCCTCAAAAAGCTGGTATTCGGGATATTGAAAAACCAAACCGATTTTACCTTTCAAGGCTCTTGTTACCGATTTTTGATTTGTTATATCAATGTTATCTATTAACACCTGACCGCTTGTAGGCTTTACTATTCCGCTTATAATATTAACTAATGTTGATTTCCCGCTTCCGGTATGCCCTATAAGACCGATAAATTCGCCTTCTCCGATTGTAAAGCTAACGTCATCCAAAGCTTTTACTTCAAAAGGTGTGCCGGCAGAATAAACATATGAAACGTTTTTAACTTCAATCATACTGTCACGCCTGCCTTTCTTACCACATCAAAAATGGTCTTAGTGCAGGAATCGGCATCCAAAGAATCTACAGAAATGTCTACTCCGGATTTATTAAGCTCGTAAAGTAGTTCCGTGGATTGAGGTACATCAAGACCGATGCTTTTCAGCCTTGAAACCTGAGGGAAAATATTTGCAGGAGTGTCATCCATTAATATTTTGCCTTTATCCAGCACGATAACTCTGTTTGCTTTGACGGCTTCATTCATATAATGTGTTATCAAAATAACTGTAAGGTGCTGCTCTTTATTGAGACGCAATATGGTATTCATAACTTCCTCACGGCCAACAGGGTCAAGCATAGCAGTCGGTTCATCCAAAACTATGTACTCCGGTTCCATAGCTATTATACCGGCAATAGCAACTCTCTGCTTCTGGCCGCCGGACAAATACTGTGGAGAACGGTGTCTGTATTCATACATACCTACCGCTTTAAGGGCAAAATCCACCCTTTTCCTTATTTCTTCTCTCGGAACGCCCAAATTTTCAGGCGCAAAGGCTACATCATCCTCAACAACGGTTGCAACCATTTGATTATCGGGGTTCTGAAATACCATGCCTGTTTTCTGACGGATGTCATAAAGGTGTTTTTCGTCGGAAGTGTCCATCCCGTCTACCCAAACCTTGCCGGAGCTTGGCAGCATAATGGCATTAAAATGCTTGGCCAAAGTAGATTTTCCGCTTCCGTTATGACCCAATACGGCAACAAATTCACCTTTTTTAATTTCAAGGTCGATATCGAACAGAACGGTTTTTTCTTCTTCCTGATTCACATATTTAGTTGTAAGCTTTTCTGTCTTAATCATTTGGCTTCTCCGTAAGTTTATTTATCATTTAAGTATAACATTTTCATACAATTTTTGCAATACATAAATTATAAAAAGCCCTCAGGAATTGAGGGCTTTTGCTTACTTTGCAAGGATTTTTCTTATTCTGTCTTGAGGATCCAAAAGCTCACTCAATGATTTATCATAGTTTAAGGTGTCTATTATGTATGCCATGTATTTCGACATTTCTACTTCCCTGTACCAAGCTCTGCTTTTAAGTGCCTCGGTTCTGTAAACCATGTTAGTGGTAAATATTCTGGTTATTACTCCGTCTTCAAAAGCCTTATCAAATATTTCAAGACCATTTGTAAACAATCCGAAGGAAGCAAAAATAAAAATCCTCATTGCTCCTTTTTCTTTAAGTCTTTTAGCAACATCAAGGACGGATTCACCTGAGGAGATCATATCATCAATTATGATAACATCTTTTCCGTTGATATCATTACCTAAATATTCATGAGCTTCTATGGGATTTCTTCCATTTATTACAACTGAATAATTTCTCTTTTTATAGAACATACCAAGGTCAAGGCCAAGTACGGTTGAATAATATATACACCTGCTCATTCCGCCTTCATCGGGGGATACAATTACAGTTTTATCTTTAGAAAATTCAATATCAGGATATGTTTTTTTAATCGCTTTTATCATTTGATATGAAACTTGAATATCTTCAAAACCTTTTAAGGGAATTGCATTTTGCACTCTTGCGTCATGTGCATCAAAAGTTAAAATATTAGAAGCACCCATATTGATAAGCTCCTGCAGTGCTATAGCACAGTCAAGTGATTCCCTGCCGCTTCTCTTATGCTGCCTTCCTTCGTAAAGCATAGGCATTATAACATTAATTCTTCTAGCCTTACCGCCCAAACTACCTATAATTCTTTTCAAATCGGCAAAATGATCGTCAGGTCCCATCGGAACCTCCAAATTGTACATTTTATATGTAACACCGTAATTAAACATATCAGCTATAATATAAATATCATAGCCTCTTACGGAATGCTTAACCATGCCCTTTGCTTCGCCTGTTCCGAATCTGGGACAAGTAAAATCCAGCATAAACGTGTCCGGAGTGTCACTATCATAGGCTTTGCGCCACTCAATCAAATAATTGTCAACCTTTTGTGCAAGCTCTTCGCAGCCTCTCATTGCGATAATGCCAAGTTCTCCGACAAGCCTCTTCTCCATTACAATCTCCCCTTAATTGACTTAAAAGTCAGTAATAATACAAATTCTGAGCTACATTAATAATTATACAGACATACTTATTGCGTGTCAAGGCTTAAAATGTGCATATTTTACACAATATAGGAGATAATTTTAATTAGAATTTATTAAAAGGAAGATGAAAATGAGAAATATAAGAACCGACTTAGCTGTTGAAGCCGATGAACTATACAGACAAGGTAATGCTGCGGAAGCAGGAAGTATTTCCGGCATAGAATCGCAGAAAACAGAGCTTGAATATGCCGATTTAACTACGGTTTATGTCAAAACCGACGAGGCGGCACAAAAAATCGGAAAACCTAAAGGGCAATACATCACTATCGAATCGCCTTATATTAAAACCGGAGAATATTATGAGGAACTTTGTGATGTACTTTCTGTGCAATTAAAAAAACTTTGCCCGAATATAACTAAAGATTCTCTTGTTTTGGTTGCGGGGCTTGGAAACTGGAATATTACACCCGATTCAATTGGCCCTAAAACAGTTAATATGATGCTTGTTACCAGGCATCTGTTCTCCGCTATACCCGAACAAATAGACCAGCGCATGAAACCGCTCTGCGCCATCGCACCGGGAGTGCTTGGCCTTACAGGTATTGAAACCGCAGAAATAATATCTTCGGTTGTAGAAAGAGTAAAGCCGACTTACGTCATTGCAATTGACGCTTTAGCGGCAAGAAGCTCATCAAGGGTAAGCACTACAATACAGATGTCCGACACCGGTATAAGCCCCGGAAGCGGAGTTCATAACAGAAGAACAGGCTTGTCTAAGGAAACTCTCGGGGTGCCTGTTATAGCAATTGGTATTCCAACAGTTTCAGATGCAGTTTCCATGGTTTCTGACGCAGTAGAAAACCTTGCATCAAAATGCACCTCTTCTCCTTCAGAGGATGTAAAAGATGAAATAATAAAAAACTTATTATATCCCGGTGAAAATTCTTTGATGGTAACACCTAAAGATATAGACATGATAGTCGCCAGAGCTTCAAAACTGATCGCAGGCGGTATCAATATTACAGTTCATGAAGGCTTGTCACAGGAAGAAATAGCCGCTTATATGGCTTAAAAACAGCTTGCAAATTTCAGCGTGGTTTAAAAATTTCATTTAAGATTACAAGACATAATTCGCTTAGCTAAAATGAGCGGATGTCTATTATAGAACAAAAAGCGCAGTTTTAGCAAAAGCTAATGCTGCGCTTTTTTTGGCAATATACGTTAAATTTTGGGATTCTTAAGCTCCGAGGAGCTTAACTGAAATAGACATTAAAGCTTCAATTATCGCCCCTGTAAAAAGTGTTCCAAAAGCAATTAATGAGGCGATAACATATCTTTTTGCAAGTTTTTTTCTGATAAAATAATTCTGCCGGTTTAGGTAACCTTCAATTGACTTTGTTGCGGCCTCAGAACCGTAAATAATAAAAATTAATAGATATATGTAGCTGTGAGGTGTAATTCCGCAAGCAGAGAACCAGAGACCTTTTAACCCGTATACTCTGATAAAATATCCTGCAGAAAAGCCAAAGGAAAAGCCTTTGAATGCTAAAACACAAGGAATTATCGGGGCAAAAAATATATATATTCCACCAAGAAAAATCACGCCTGTCCAGATGAAATTTATATAAAAGGAATTTTTAAAAACTTGTGTTTTATCACTTTGAGCAAATGAACCGAGGCTTTTAAGCTGCTGGGATAAGCCGGATAAAAAGTTTAGATCTGCTTTGGACGCAACTAAACTCCCTGTAGTAATACCAATAATAACTACAGATAAAAGAATTGTAATCATGACAGGGCTAAGACCCGTTGCTTTATCTTTAGACATAACAAATCCCTCCGTTATAAAACTATGCGGAGGGATTTTAATTTATTCCATATTCATTTTCTGCTGGCCATCTTCATCCTTATTATATTTGAATCCAAAATGTTCATAAGCCAGTCTTGTTACAACCCTGCCTCTCGGAGTTCTGTTTAAAAAGCCAAGCTGCAAAAGGTAAGGTTCATATACATCCTCAATGGTATTTGAATCCTCTGAAATTGTTGCCGCAAGAGTATCAAGTCCAACAGGTCCGCCTTCAAATATATCAATTATAGCGGTCACAATTCTCTTATCAAGAGCATCAAGACCGATTTTATCAATTTCCAGCATTTTTAAGGCCACATCTGAAATTTCTCTGCTTATATTTCCGTCCCCTTTAACCTGTGCAAAATCCCGGACTCTTTTTAAAAGCCTGTTTGCAATTCTGGGTGTGCCTCTCGAACGCGAAGCTATCTCCCTTGCTCCGTCATCCGATATTTTTATATTTAATATTTTTGCTGAACGTTTTACTATTTTTGTAAGCTCGTCCGTATTATAAAGCTCCAGCCTAAGCTGCACTCCAAACCTATCTCGCAGCGGGGACGTCAGCTGACCTGCTTTTGTAGTAGCGCCTATAAGAGTAAAACTGGGCAAATCCAGCCGGATAGAACGTGCACTTGGCCCTTTTCCTATGATAATATCCAGCGCATAGTCCTCCATTGCAGGATATAAGACCTCTTCCACACTCCTTGACAGGCGATGTATTTCATCAATAAACAAAACATCATGCTCTGAAAGATTTGTAAGTATAGCAGCCAAATCCCCCGCTTTTTCAATTGCAGGGCCTGACGTAATTCTCATATTTACCCCAAGTTCATTGGCAATTATGCCGGCAAGAGTGGTTTTTCCAAGTCCCGGAGGGCCGTAAAGCAGAACATGGTCAAGTGACTCATTTCTCTTTCTTGCCGCTTCAATATATACAGATAAATTTTCTCTGGCCTTTTCCTGCCCAATGTATTCATTAATACTTCTCGGCCTTAACCCAACTTCTATTTCGGTATCATTTCCGGTAAGCTCGGAAGTAATAAGTCTTTCTTCTAAATCCATAACAACACCTTATTTCATAAGCGTAATCAGCGCAGCCTTTATAGTTTCTTCAAGGGTTTCCCTTATTCCGCCTTTCTTAACAGCCTTTTGGGCTTCAGCAGAGCTATATCCTAATGACATCAAAGCATTTATTGCTTCTTTTTCCTCTTCTTGAGCATACGCCGGCATTTCTTCGCTCGCTAAATCTTGAGTTAAAGCATCATTTGAAACCTTATCTTTTAGTTCAAGAATTATTCTTTGAGCAGTTTTTGCACCTATTCCCTGAGCTTTTGAAATCTTCTTTGCATCCGAAAGCACAACAGCCGCAGAAAGCTCATAGGAAGTGAATGCGGATAAAAGGCTGGTTGCAGCCTTAGGACCAACACCGTTAACCGTAATTAATAAATTAAACATAGTTAAATCTTCTCTGTTTAAAAAACCATACAGCTCCATCAGGTCTTCTCTCACATTAAAATATGTATTAAAAGTGATTTCTTCCGAAACATGTATTTTTTCTAAATCTCTAAGAGGCGCTTGTATCCTGAAACCAATACCGTTCACATCAACAGTGACCGAGGTTTCGTCTTTATAGGCAACCAATCCTCTAACAAATGATATCATAAGTTAGCCCCTCCTGCAATATTTTCAAAAATAGAATTAAATTTATATGAATGTGCATGGCATATCGCCATAGCAAGAGCGTCCGCAACGTCATCAGGTTTCGGCACTGCGCGAAGATTTAAAAAGGATTTTACCATTTGCTGTACCTGGTTTTTATCTGCCCGTCCGTATCCCGTAATTGCTTGCTTTACCTGAAGCGGTGTGTATGAAAAAACAGGTATATGATGCTGTGATGCAGCTAAAAGTAAAACTCCTCTTGCCTGTCCGACAGCAAAAGCAGTTTTTGCATTATTATTAAAATATAGTTCTTCCATGGAAATGGCATCCGGCTTGAAAGTATCCATTAACTGCCCTATTCCTTCGTAAACTATGTGTATCCGTTCTTCAATCGGCGTATGCGCCTTTGTTGTTATAGCATCATAATAAAGAACTTTAAATTTATTAGCCTCATAATTTACTACTCCGGTGCCTATTATCGCAATCCCCGGGTCGATTCCAAGTATAACCATAATTACCTCTTGTATTTTTATACAATATCCTGTATTTTTATGCATTTATTATGTGCAGTTTTAAAAAATTTTCATAAAGTATTAAATAAAATTAAATAAAGTACTTGCTTATAAATTCCAATTTGATTATAATTTATTATATCATAAAAGGGAGGAATTGCAATATGGAAAAAGAAAAAGTTGTTCTTGCATACTCGGGAGGTTTAGATACTTCTATAATTATTTCATGGCTTAAGGAAAATTATGGCTATGATGTAATTTGTGTTTGCGGAGATGTAGGACAAGGAAAAGAAACCGACGGATTGGAAGAACGTGCTTTAAGAAGCGGTGCTTCTAAAATTTATATTGAAGATTTAAGAGAAGAATATGTAAAGGATTTCATATTCCCCACACTTAAAGCAGACGCTGTATATGAAGGCAAATATATGCTCGGCACATCTCATGCAAGACCTGTAATTGCTAAAAGACTTGTTGAAATTGCAGAGAAAGAAGGAGCTGTTGCAATTTGTCACGGTGCAACAGGAAAAGGCAACGATCAGGTAAGATTTGAACTTACCATAAAAGCTTTGGCTCCTCATGTAAAAATTATAGCTCCATGGAGAATTTGGGACATTAAATCGAGAGAAGACGCAATAGATTATGCAAATGCAAGAGGAATAGAGATTCCGGTTACAAAGGCTGATCTTTATTCAAGAGACAGAAATATTTGGCATATCAGCCACGAAGGTATGGACTTAGAGGATCCGGCAAATATGCCTCAGTATGATAATTTATTAAAGCTTACCGTTCCCCCTATGAAAACACCCGATGAGCCTAAATATGTTACAATAGACTTTGTTAAGGGCGAACCGGTTGCCGTAGACGGCGAAAAGCTTGCACCAGTTGCATTGGTTGAAAAGCTCAACAAAATCGGCGGTGAGTATGGAATAGGTCTTGCTGACATAGTTGAGGACAGACTTGTAGGTATGAAGTCCAGAGGAGTTTATGAAACACCCGGCGGAACAATACTTTATGCTGCACACAGAGAACTGGAATATCTTTGCCTTGACAGACAAACTCAAAGCTTTAAATCACAGGTTGCAATAAAGTTCTCCGAGCTTGTTTACGACGGGCTCTGGTACACCCCATTAAGAGAAGCAATTTCCGCTTTTGTTGACGTAACACAGGAAACTGTAACAGGTCAGGTTAAGCTTATGCTCTATAAAGGAAGCATTACACCTGCCGGTGCAACTTCTCCCTACTCCCTTTACAACGAATCCATTGCAAGCTTTGGCGATAGTAAAGAACTGTATAATCATAAGGATTCAGCCGGATTTATTAATCTTTTCGGTTTGCCCTTAAAGGTTCGTGCTATGATGATGGCTCAGCATAAAGACGAAAAATAAGGAGAATTTATATGGAAAAATTGTGGGGCGGCCGCTTTAAGGCAGCAACCGACAAAGCAGTTGATGACTTTAATTCCTCTATAAGATTTGATAAAAGAATGTATCTTCAGGATATAAGAGGCAGCATCGCCCATGCCGAAATGCTTGGAAAGCAAGGCATTATTTCAAAAGATGACAGCGCTCTTATTGTAAAAACATTAGGTGAAATACTTTGTGATATCGAAGAAGACAGGGTTGAATTTTTGATAGATGCTGAAGATATACATATGAATATCGAAAAAATTCTGATTGACAGAATTGGCGACGTAGGCAAAAGACTCCACACAGGAAGAAGCAGAAACGATCAGGTTGCGTTAGATATCAGGATGTACCTGCGGGATGAATCGGAACAGATAGCTATGATGCTTGATCATTTACAGACTGCTTTAGTAAGCCTTGCCGAAAATCATGTTGATACTGTCATGCCGGGCTATACGCATATGCAAAAGGCACAGCCTATCAATTTAGCGCATCATTTGCTTGCCTACTTTGAAATGTTTAAACGTGATTATTCAAGGCTTTCGGATTGGAAAAAGAGGATGAACTATTCCCCGTTAGGTTGCGGTGCCTTAGCAGGAACGACCTATAACTTAGACAGAAATTATACTGCCTCCGAATTAGGATTTATCGGTATATGCAATAATTCACTTGACGGTGTTTCCGACAGGGATTTTGTTATTGAGCTTGCATCTGTTCTTTCTCTTGTGATGATGCATCTTTCACGCTTTTGTGAAGAGCTTATATTATGGAGCAGTCATGAATTTTCCTTTGTTGAAATGGCTGATACTCACAGCACAGGAAGCAGCATTATGCCTCAGAAAAAAAATCCCGATGTGGCAGAACTGATACGCGGTAAAACAGGGCGTGTTTACGGTGATCTGAATACATTGCTTGTTATGATGAAGGGGTTGCCTTTAGCATATAACAAAGATATGCAGGAAGATAAAGAGGCAATTTTTGACGCTGTAGATACCGTTAAATTGTGCCTTCCGGTGTTCGCCGATATGCTACGGACCATGACAGTAAAAAAAGATATTATGAAAAAAGGCGCGTCCGGCGGATTTACCAATGCGACAGATGCTGCTGATTATTTGGTAAAAAAGGGTATGCCTTTCAGGGATGCTCATGAGACAGTTGGCAAAATGGTAGCTTATGCTATTGAAAAGAATTGTTCTCTAGATGAGATTCCTTTAAATGTACTTAATGAATTCAGCACTATAATATCTGATGACTTTTATCAGGCAATTAAGCTTGAAACCTGTGTGTCGGAGCGAAAAATACCAGGGGCTCCGGGAAACGTAAAAGAAGCAATTAAAGAAGCTAAGGAATACTTAGAAAAACTTATATAAATAACTTATCCCCCAGGATTTTCTTAAAGCGGGATAGCCCTTGTTTTCTGTCCATGCCTAAAGGCATTGGTACGGGGCAACAATAAAAAACAGGTCGGCAATTTCTGCCGACCTGTTTTTATTGGGGGAACTATAATGCAGTCTGAGTATCCGTAGGATCCCCATTCCTTGCATTATCATATTCAAGAGTCCAATCAAGTCCTCTATAGGACATGGCTCTGTCATCTTTTTCAATAAAGTCCATTAGAAGGTTAAGCATCTCCTCCGTCCAGGTGTTTCTGTCAATTTGTGCGGTGGTAAACTTATTTTCAGCAATCATTTCAAAGCCAAACATGTCTTTTACCTGAGTTTTTGAAGCTCCGTCCACCACTTCCGCAACTAAATGGCTGGGAATAAACAACACGCCTCCGCCTGCTCCAAAAACAATATCGCCGGGAAGAACAATAGCGTTGCCTATTTTTGTTGCTGTATTAAACCCTTTCATAATGAAGTCTCTGATGGGGGTAGGGTCTATTCCACGATAATAAACTTGTACCCCTTCAACTTTTTTCATCTGCTCAACATCCCTGACTCCACCCCATATTACGGCACCGCCTGTTTTGGTTTTTGCTTTTACTGCTGTAGTGAGGTTTCCGCCAAGAAATGTACCTTTGTAAATTTTGTCATACATATCTGCAACTATAACGTCGCCCTCAATCAAGCTGTCAACAACCCATTGATTATAGTTGCCTTTCCTACCCTCTTCCATGCCTATATTAAACATGGTTTCATGCAAATCGGGGCGTGTAGGGCAAAATTCACAGGTAACAGCTCTTCCAATGAGTTTTCTGCCGTCATCGTGTAAAGTATGTAACCTTCCCTCAAATTGGCTTTCGTAACCTTTTACAAAAATAGGCTTCCAAACTTCCTCTAAGGTAAGGTGTTTCAATGCTTCAAGATACTTATCCTCTACATAAGGCCTTCCGTCTTGTAACCTTTCACCCTTCCAATTTGGAGTAAGGGCAATTATTTCTTCTTTTACGTTAAAGTTCATAGGTGCATTCCCCCATCTATAATAAGATCAATTCCGTTAATATAAGAGCCTTCATCTGAGCATAAAAGAAGTACCCCATGGGAACATTGCTCAGGTGAACCGGCATATCCGCAAGGTATACCTTCAAAAACCTTAGAAGCATAATTACTATCACTTAATGCGCTCTCGTTTCTGGGGGTTGCAATAACACCGGGAGACATATTATTAATTGTAATTCCAAAAGGTCCAAACTGCTTTGCTAAATTTTGAACCATGTTCATTTGTGCTGCTTTCGTCCCTGCATAGACAGCCATATCCCTGTGCGGTTTATATTGCTGAACGCTTCCGACGGTGACAATTCTTCCCCATCCTTTTGCTTTCATATAAGGCGAATATGTTTGAATCGCTTCTAATGAGCTTTTAAAATTAACACGAATTTGGTTATCAAATTCTGCTGACGTTATTTCAGAAAAAGCTTTTCTGTACTGAACACTGGCATTGAGAACAAGTATATCTACGTCGCCGGTCTGATTATAAAGCAATTCTATGCATCCATCACGTGATAAGTCTGAAGCAACCGGTATGGTACCAGGTATTCTGTCCGCTGCAGCTTTTGTTTTTTCCTCCCTCGTTCCATGGATAAAAACCTGCGCCCCGCAGTCTGAAAGACACTTTGCAATAGCAAAGCCTATACCTTGACTGGAACCTGTTACCAAGGCTTTTTTCCCTGTTAAATCAAACATAGAAAACTCCTTTCAGACAATAATTGTATAGTTATTGTCATTTTTTTTGCTTAGTGTAATATTTTCGGTGATTACATTATTTTCAGTGATAATTTCTAGTTCATAATTCCCATTAAATCCCCTAAAATCAGTTTTACCATAAGAGTTAGTTGCTAAGTCCGCCTCAGTATGCCATTCTTCATTAAATAATTTTTTCAGGATTTTATAAGAAGGCTTTTCAGAACCGTCAAAACGAAGGAGACCGCCTCTGAATATATTTTCTCCTTGCGTCATATCGCCAATAGGGGCCCATGCAGCATATCCGTCTATCAAATTCCAGTAAATAATTGCTTCCATAGCTTCATGGCTGAACCATATTGAATATAAATTCTTTATAATTTCGGCTTGAATATCTTCGTCTTCAGGCAGACCTGTGTAGTCGGGAATTGTTATTTCTGTTATCTGAAGTGGAAGCTTAAAACGACCGTATAAGTCCATAACATCATATAAAAGCTTTGGATTATAAAACTTTGCAGATTCAGAAGGCTCTGCCGCCCTAGAATTAAACATATGATACTGCATTCCTATAGAGTCAATTTCAGCGCCCAGAGCAAGTGCCCTCTGAATCTGCATGAAATATGGGCTTCTATTAAATATATAACTGCCAAAAGTACGGGGCATGTCTTCATTTATAATTAACTTATTCTTAGGAAAGTACTTTCTCGCCAAATTAAAGCTCCACTCTAAAATATCATCGGAAGCAAAGAGTGCAACGTCTTTATTTAAGCTAACCACTCCGAGCAGCTCATTAGTAACTTCCCAACCGGGTATTAAATCTGCATAACCTTCAGCTAACGCTTTAAACCTTATTTCAAGCTCTCTTTTTTGGCTTTCAACAGTATTTTCGACCCAGGCAGGAGTAAAAGGTATATAGTTCAGGCAATGTGCCTTTGGCTCAATATTATTTTCCCTGCAATACTCCAAGCAAAGGTCCAAAGGAGGCCTTCTGTAATTCTTAATACTGTCCTTTGCAAATCTTGGTTTGCCTTTTTCAGGCTCAAAATCCTTCCAATAAATCGGAATTGTTGCAATGTTAAAAAGCTCTGCAAATTTTTCTTTGTATAATTTATTCTTTTCATCAGATTCCATTTCATCAAGCATAAAAAGGTTTGCGCCAAACTTAAATTCATGATTTTTCTGAATTGCTCTAATTTTTGCACCGCTTACAGGATTACCGGATTTGTCTTTTATGGTTATGTAACAGTCAGATTTTCTATTATTTTCAATGCCGGTCTTTATTCTGTTATCCATAAACTCTTTATTTGATTCAAAAGGCTTGAAAACATACTCTCTTCTTTCCGTGCTTAATCAGCTCCATTCCCTATCATTTGCCCACTCATTATCCCAAGCAGTTGTAGGAAGCCATTGACCCGGATATTTATCGTGTATATGCTGAGAAATTAATTCTTCATTTAGCTCATCTATTCCAAGTCCCGGCTTATCCGGTACCTTTGCAAAACCGTTAACTACTAAAGGATTATCAATTCCAACAGCCAAGTCATTCCACCACGGAACATCTGTAGAATGAAATTCTACGGCAAGAACATTTTGTGCAGCAGCGGCACAATGAATAGCTGCCATACAGCCAACAGGACTTTCAGCCATATGTATTGCCATTGCGACTCCATATTTATCGCACATGTTAGAAAGCTTTTTAAGCTCTAAAGCTCCGCCAATGGTAAGCACGTCGGGATGCACAACTCCAACGCCCCCGCTTGATAATAAAGGCTCAAAATTTTCCGCAAGGTATATATCTTCACCTGTGCATAAAGGTATGTTACAATTGTTAGCCATTTTTACAAAATGACTTGTATAATGCCAAGGAGCTATATCTTCAATCCATGCAATATTGTATTTTTCAATACGCTTTGCAAACATAATGCAGTCTTCTATTGATACGTGACCAAAGTGATCAATTGCGAGCGGAATCTCGTAACCGATTACGCTTCTGACTTCTCTAATGTAGTTTTCAAGATAATCAAGGCCTTTTTGCGTTATATGTATGCCTGTTGCATGATGAGGTATTGTGAAGGTTTCATAGTTCTTTCCCATCATCATATCCATATCAATAGATCCCTTTTGATGATTAATTGCCTTCATAGAATATTTTTTTATATCATCAAGAAAACCGAGCGGTGCATTCAAGCAGCCGGGCTCGTCTAGCATAAGTTCTATTCCTAAATCCATTTTAGCAAATGTATACCCGTTGTCAATACGTTTTTTTATTGCTTTGCCCATATCAATGCCTGTATGCTTACCGTCAACATCGGTATCGGCATACATTCTTATTTTATCTCTGAACTTGCCACCAAGCATCTGCCAAAGAGGTACACCCCAAGCTTTTCCGGCCAAATCCCAAAGAGCAATTTCGATACCGGATACTCCGCCGCCCTGCCTGGAATGCCCGCCAAACTGCTTTATTCTTCTGAAAAGTTTATCTACATTACAAGGATTTTCGCCAACAATACGGGATTTCAGCATCAAAGCGTAAGTTGCACTTGACGCATCTCTTACTTCTCCGTATCCTACGATGCCTTGATTCGTATAAATCTTTATTAACGGGCAATGTTTTGGAGCACCGTTTATGTTTGTAACCCTAATATCAGTAATTTTTAGTTCTGACGGATTTGAACAAATATTAATATTTTCCGACAGCTTATCTTTTAAAGTGTTTTCCAATTCCAGCACCTCCTAAATTATTTCTTATGCTTTTATTATAATTTATAATTACTCTTAATTCATCCACTATATTCAGTTTTTTCTCCACTATATTTGGATATAATATTAACATTACATTAAAATTAAAGGCCACTCTTTTTCTATAAAACATTTGTTCATCTAAGTTTTTTGTAATTTTCCCAAAAAACCAAGATTATATAAATTGGTTGATTCTTTTTTCGGTGGTACGCAAAAAAAATAAAGGGGCAACCCCCCTTATTTTATTTTGGGTTTTGTGAGCACGGCAGTTATCAAACCGGCGATAATAGCAGCAGAAATACCTGCTGCACCGGCAGTAAAGCCACCCGTAAGAACTCCTAAAAGGCCGAATTCTCCAATTGCCTTTTTGACGCCCTTAAACATAGTATAACCAAAGCCTGAAAGCGGAACTGTTGCTCCGGCACCGGCAAACTTTACAAGCGGCTCGTATGCACCGATAAGTCCTAAAACTACGCCAACACAAACAAGAGTTACAAGAATTCTTGCAGGAGTAGCCTTAGTCTTATCGATAAATACCTGACAAATTGCACATATTAATCCACCCACTAAAAAAGCTTTTAAAATCATCATTATATCCATATTATTTTTCCTGCCTCTTAAAAATTTCTAATATACCAAAAACTATAAGCAATACTGCAAATAATTTTCTTAAAAAGCCGCCGTTTACAAGCGCCGATATATAACTGCCACCCACAGCGCCGGCAACACCGGCAATTGCAATCAGTGATGCTTTTTTGTAATCAATGGTTTTGTTTTTAATATAAATAATGAGGGCGGAAACAGACGTTGGAATAAAAAATACAAGATTAACACCTTGTGCCATATGCTGTTCCAAGCCCAATATTAATGTTAGAGCCGGTATAAGTATAGCTCCTCCGCCAATACCCATTCCTCCTGCAATACCGGCAATAATACCGGAAATAAAGGCTATCATTTCCTTAACATCCCCCATGCGGAAACAAGCATTAGTATACCGAATATCCTGCTCACATATCTTGTCGGCAGCTTATTTAAAAGCTTAGCCCCGGTAACGCCTCCGATGATACCTCCGGCACCTGCTAAAAAGGATATTTTCCAATCAACAAAACCGTTAATAAAATACATTGTTATACTTACAATTGAGAGTGCGAGAATAACTCCGACGGTCGTAGCGTGAGCTTGTTTCTTTTCCATATTGCAGAATTTCACAAGAGCTAAAACGCTGATAACTCCGCCCCCTGCGCCAAACAAGCCGTTTATAAAACCGCAAGCAAGTCCGGTCAATATTAGAGCTGTCAAAGATATCCTCCTTTAATATTAAAGATGTAATTAATATGTCCTTTATTTTCTTTTCTATTCAAAAAAGCACTTAGCAAAAAAATTGAACGCATAACAAGTAAACATCTGCCGCTAAAATGAAGTGCACCTTAAAATGTTATATTTCTTGTTTGGCATTTAGAGTCAGGTTCAAAAATCAGCGGCTTACCATACAAAAAGGCTTCGGAAAATCCGAAGCCTAAAATTTTTCTTTGTTTTTTAATTTTTATTAGAATGTACCGGAAGGCTTTTTATAGCCTGTTCTCCTGGTTTCAGCCGCTTTTTTAACATCCTGCATTTTATCGTTAGATTCCTGCTTAAAATGAGCCATCATGTCTTCAAAAGACATGGATTCGCTAGATTTTTGGGAATCAAACTTAATTTCTGCCGGTCTGCCGGAAAAAACATATTTTCTGCCGGACACTTCTTCAAGAGCCTTCTTAATAGACAGCCCAATCTTTCCTCTGTCGTCAATGGACATAACTTTCACCTTAACAACATCGCCGACTTTAAGATGCTCATTAATATCCTTGACATAGCTTCTGGAAACCTCGGATATATGTACTAAACCCGACGATCCGCCCTCTAAGTCAATAAATGCCCCAAAATTTGTAATACCTGACACTTTGCCTTCAACAATACTTCCAACCTCCAGCACCATACTGAAAAGTTCCCCCTTGTATTTAATTAATAGTTTTATCCTTGCGGCTATCAGCCGTTAGAATCAACGTATTTTCTTTCATCAGGATAAACCATTCCAAGCTTTTCGCGAGCAATCTTTTCGATAGTCTCCTTGCTCCCGGCATTTTTAATCTCTACTTTTAAGGATTTACTTTCTTTTTCCGCTTGAGATATCTGGTTTTTTAAATCAGAAATTACTACTTCCTTTTTTCTGATAGTGACTTGCTGTGAAACCAGAATCCAAACAAAATACAAAAGCAAAAAAGCTATAATTATGTATTTGTAATTCCACCTTACTGATTTCATGCTATCAAAGCCTTTCCTGATATTGGCTCTATTATATACCCTGTTTTTGAAATTGTAAAGAAATTTTTATCAGAAATTATGCTTTTTTTAATCTTTTTATTAACTGGTTTTTAGAATTTTTAAATAAAAAGAAAATATTTCCTGTTAAGCGTCTTACCTTTTGATAAACTTTCAGTATAGGTACATGTATTATTAGTGCCGTCTTTCTGGAAATCTTTATAAAAGCTTTAATAGGATAAAGCAGTATTTTTATTATAAATTTCAATACTTTTTTAATTAATGTTAAAGCAAATAAGGAAGCCTTGACAAGGATTGCACTTAATAATGTAAAATAAAGTCCTGCGCCCGAGCATACCGCCAGCAGTTCAAACCACCTGATTTCTCCGTCATTTACCGTATAAAGCCAATATGCCGAAAAAATAGTGGCGGCAATCCAGAACAAGGCATCGCATATATTTGTCAAAGCCGCTTTTGCGTTAAAAAATCTCCGTATTATTCTGAATGCATCAAAAAGCAGGCCCAGTGCCGCTCCTCCAGCAAAGCATAGAAGAAACACGCCGGCCTGCCCACCCATATCCGTTCCCATATCCTTAAACTACTTAAATAATTTGTTAAAGAAGCCGGATGCAGAAGGTTTTTCGGTATCGCTGTATAAGCAGGAGTCTACCAGCCCATCAACTGTTACTTCTCCGGTTTCAAGGCTAAGCTTGTTAATGTGCATTCCGGAACCCTTAATATAAAGAGTGCCCATTGTTGTTTTTAAAATAATACTTGATTCATCAAAACTGTCAACTTCTTCAACACCGCAAACGCTAACCTTTTTTCTATCTTCCATAATTATATTATGTACTATATTACTCTTTGTCTGTGTTGTTTTTCTTTCTTCTATCATAACAAGACCTCCTTTATACAAAATGTATGAAGAAGGTCTTTAAAATATTACTTTAAAATATTCTTTAAATACTTACCCGTATAGGAGCCCAGAACTTTGGCAACCTGTTCGGGTGTTCCGCAGGCTACAATCTCCCCGCCTTTGTCGCCGCCTTCAGGCCCTAAATCAATAATATAGTCTGCGGTTTTTATTATATCCAAATTGTGTTCTATTACTATTGCACTATTACCTGAATCAACCAGCCTTTGAAGTACGTAAATAAGCTTGTGTACATCAGCAGTATGAAGTCCTGTAGTAGGCTCGTCCAAAATATAAATGGTTTTGCCGGTAGGTCTTTTTGAAAGCTCTGTTGAAAGCTTTACTCTCTGTGCCTCTCCTCCCGACAATGTTGTTGACGACTGCCCTATTTTTATATAGCCCAGCCCAACATCGTATAAGGTTCTCAGTTTCCTTTCGATTCTTGGAATATTGCTGAAAAAGTTCATTCCTTCTTCAACTGTCATCTCAAGAACCTCATATATGTTTTTGCCTTTATATTTAACTTCCAATGTTTCTCTTGAATAACGCTTGCCCTTGCATACTTCACACGGAACATATATATCGGGAAGAAAATGCATTTCGATTTTTATAATGCCGTCACCTGAGCACGCCTCGCACCTGCCCCCTTTTACATTAAAGCTGAATCTGCCGGGACCATACCCTCTTGTCTTTGCATCGTTGGTTGCAGCAAATACATTTCTTATATCTCCGAATATTCCGGTGTAGGTTGCGGGATTGGATCTGGGCGTCCGCCCTATGGGAGACTGGTCAATATTTATGACCTTATCCAGATATTCTATTCCTTCTATATTTTTATGCTTTCCGGGCATATCTTTAGTTGCGCCGTTAAGCTCCCTTGCCAAAGTCTTCTCCAAAACCTCGTTTATAAGAGATGATTTTCCGGAGCCGCTGACCCCGGTTATACAAACGAACTCACCCAAAGGTATATTAACATCAATATTTTTAAGATTATTTTCTTCTGCACCGACTATTTTAAGTAATTTACCGTTTCCTTCTCTCCTTTGTTCGGGAATTTCAATTTTCTTTCTCCCTGAAAGGTAATCACCCGTAATTGAATTTAAACAGTTCTTAATATCAGAAACAGTTCCCTGGGCCACGACTTCACCGCCGTGAATACCCGCTCCCGGCCCGATATCAACAATATAATCCGCAGCATACATTGTGTCCTCATCGTGCTCTACAACAATTAAAGTATTGCCCAGATCACGCAGACTGCAAAGAGCTGATAAAAGCTTGTCGTTATCTCTCTGATGGAGACCGATAGAAGGCTCATCCAAAATATACAATACTCCGGTTAGCCCGGAGCCAATCTGAGTTGCCAGGCGTATTCTCTGTGCTTCTCCTCCGGATAACGTACCTGCTGTCCTGGATAAAGTCAGGTAATCCAATCCGACATTTACCAAAAATCCCAGTCTGGAATTAATTTCTTTTATAATTTGAACTGATATCATTTTATCTTTTTCATTTAGCTTAAGATTATTAATAAACTCTCTTTCTTTTAATACGGACATACTGCAAAGTTCATTTATGTTAATTCCGCCTACAGTTACCGCCAAAGCTTCTTTTTTAAGTCTCTTCCCCCGGCAGGACCTGCATGGTTTTTGACTCATCAAAGCTTCATATTGAGCTTTCATGTATTCAGATGTTGTTTCCTGGTAGCGTCTTTCAAGGCAAGGTATTATGCCTTCAAAGGATTTACGAAATGTGTGTACACTTTGTGAATCTCTGCCGGTATATTTAATGTCAAGCATTTCTCCGTCATTTCCGTAAAATAACATGTTTAAAGCTTCATCCGAAAGCTCTTTTATCGGAACAGATAAATCAAATCCATATTTTTCTTCCAGTGCTTTATACAGAGCATAAGTAATACTATCAACAGAGGACCCGTCCCAGCCTGTTGCTATAATACCTCCGTTATATATGGACTTATTCTTATCATTTATTATCCTATTAGGGTCAATTTTAAGTAGAAACCCAAGTCCCGTACATTCCGGACAAGCTCCGAAAGGACTGTTAAATGAAAAAAGCCTAGGCTCTAATTCCTCTATATTGATGCCGCATTCATGGCAGGAATAATTCTGGCTGAATATTAATTCTTCACCGCCAATTACGCTTACTATAACAAGACCACCGGCCATTTTAAGACCGGTTTCCAAAGAATCGGTAAGACGCTGGGTTAAATCAGGCTTTATTACAAGCCTGTCAATAACAATTTCAATGTTATGCTTTTTTTGTTTATCCAGCTTGATTTCATCTTCAAGCATATAAACCTCACCGTCAACACGCGCCCTGACAAAACCATTCTTTGCCGCATCTTCAAGTATTTTTACGTGTTCACCCTTTTTCCCTCTGATAACAGGACTTAAAATTTGTATTTTTGTGCCTTCGGGGAGCTCTTTGATTTTATCGGTTATCTGATCAATTGTCTGCTGCTTAATTTCTTTGCCGCAGTTAGGACAGTGAGGAACGCCTATTCTGGCATATAAAAGTCGCAAATAGTCGTAAATTTCCGTTACCGTGCCAACTGTGGAACGAGGATTGCGGCTTGTGGTTTTCTGATCTATAGATATTGCCGGCGACAATCCCCCTATATAATCCACATCAGGCTTTTGCATCTGACCTAAAAACTGACGTGCATAAGAAGAAAGGGATTCAACGTAGCGCCTCTGCCCCTCTGCATAAATGGTGTCAAAAGCAAGAGAAGACTTGCCTGAACCTGACAAACCCGTAAAAACTATCAGCTTATCTCTGGGTATTGTAAGGCTTATGTTTTTTAAGTTATTTTCTCTTGCTCCTTCAATTACAATTTTATCGTTTGCCATTATTTTCACCTTTAATTCTATTAATTCTGTCACGAAGCTTAGCTGCATCTTCAAATCTTAGCTGGGAAGCAGCAATTAACATTTCTTTTTCCAATATCTTTAACATGCCTTTATTATCGGGTTTTTCATTCGGCTTATCTTCGGCCGGCTTTACAGCCTCTATGACCTCTCTTACAGATTTTTTAATGGTTTTCGGAGTAATACCATGCTCTTTATTGAATTCTGACTGAATATTCCGTCTTCTTTCCGTTTCGTCAATAGCTGTTTTCATTGAATCGGTGACCTTATCGGCATACATTATAACCGTACCTTCTGAATTACGTGCAGCTCTCCCCACTGTTTGAATAAGTGAGGTTCCGCTTCTTAAAAAGCCTTCTTTATCCGCATCAAGTATAGCAACAAGAGAAACTTCCGGCAGATCCAGTCCTTCTCTCAAAAGATTAATTCCAATAAGCACATCAAATACGCCAAGTCTCAAATCTCTTATTATTTCCATTCTCTCTAATGTTTCAACTTCCGAATGCATATAACGCACCTTTATGCCCAGAGTTCTCATGTGGTCTGTAAGAGCTTCGGCCATTTTCTTTGTAAGTGTTGTTACTAGTACCCTTTCTCCCTTTTGGGCACGTTTATTTATTTCACCTACAAGGTCATCTATCTGCCCACTAACGGGGCGTACTAAAATTTGAGGATCAAGAAGGCCTGTGGGTCTTATTACCTGCTCAACTATTTGTGCTGAATGCGACCGTTCGTATTCAGCCGGAGTAGCTGATACGTATATGGCCTGATTAACTCTTTCCTCAAACTCCGCAAAAGACAATGGCCTGTTATCAAATGCACTGGGCAGTCTGAAACCATAATTAACCAGATTTTCTTTTCTGGAACGGTCTCCGGCATACATTGCTCTAATCTGCGGTATAGTAACGTGAGCTTCATCAATAACTAATAAAAAATCGTCGGGAAAATAATCAATAAGAGTATAAGGAGCGCTTCCGGAAAGCCTCTGGCTGATATGTCTGGAATAGTTTTCAATACCCTGACAAAATCCTATTTCCTGAAGCATTTCAATGTCGTATCTTGTACGCTGTTCGATTCTTTGAGCTTCTAAAAGCTTTCCTTCTGATTTAAATTCAGCAATTCTTTTTTCTAATTCGTCCTCAATATCTGCTATTGCCTTTTGTAATTTTTCTTTATTTGTAACGTAATGTGATGCAGGATATATTGCCACATGACTGCGTATTCCAAGCAGTTCGCCGGTTGTAGTATTTATTTCACAAATTCTTTCAATCTCATCACCGAAGAATTCCACTCTTATAGCTTTCTCGTTTTCCTGTGCGGGGAAAATTTCAACAATTTCTCCTCTTACCCTAAACTTGTTTCTTGTAAAGCTAATATCATTCCGTTCATATTGAAGTTCAACAAGCCGCATGAGAAGTTCGTTTCTTTCAATTTCCATTCCGGGGCGAAGTGAAATTACCATGCTCTGATAATCCTCCGGATCACCTAAGCCATATATACACGAAACACTTGCGACAACAATAACATCCCGCCTCTCAAAAAGAGACATTGTGGCGCTGTGCCTCAGTTTATCTATTTCCTCATTTATTGAGGCGTCTTTTTCTATAAATGTATCAGTCGAAGGCAGATAAGCTTCCGGCTGATAATAATCGTAATAGCTTATAAAAAATTCAACTGCATTTTCCGGAAAAAACTCTTTAAATTCCGAACACAGCTGAGCGGCTAATGTTTTATTATGAGCTATTACTAAAGTAGGTCTATTTACTTTTTCTATAACTTTTGCTATGGTAAAGGTCTTACCGGAACCGGTTACGCCAAGCAAAGTCTGGCCCTTGTCGCCGGCATTTAATCCATCCGCAAGAGCCTCTATAGCCTTAGGCTGATCGCCCGCAGGCTGATATTCGGATACTACTTTAAAATCAGGCATAACATTCTCCTATTATTTTTCTGTTCCATTTATTATGAAGCATTACTGTTTCTTTGTCAAGGCACGCTTTGGGCAATACCTCATACATATTCCACATACAGCTCCGCGCCCGATATCTTTAAAATTATTTTTCATATATTCACTGCATTTTTGGGCATCGAAAAATTCAAGAAAATTTATCTCTTTATGCCATGCTTGTCCACTTATAGCCTCCGACGGACACATTTTACTGCAAATAAGACAATCGCCGCATTCATCCTTGTAATCGTGCTTAGATACTGGCAACTCCATATCAGTAAAAACAGTGCATAGTCTAACGCAAGGTCCAAATTCATATGATATAAATAATGCGTTTTTACCGATCCAGCCAAGGCCGGAATCCACGGCTGCTTTTTTATGTGAAAACAGCCCTTTGTATTCCGATATGCTTTGTGAAGCAGGTATATTTGCAGCATTATATCCTGATTTTTGAATTTTAATAATAGTTTGGAGTGCAATACTGTCAAGCAAAGTGTTTACTGCCCTGTAATGGTGAAAGTAAGTTTTTGTAGGGGCTTTTTCATCAATTTGATCAATTATGGCATCAGATAATTTGATACCAAAAGTTATAGCATAATTTAAACCTTCAAAGGGCGTATCTTCCTGATAAGATACACCGCAAAATGATGCTCCGGAATCCAAAATAAAAGGTTTGATTATATTATTATACATATTTTATCTCCTTTTTATTGCACGGGAAGAATAATTATGGTATAATTATCTTTAAGGGGGTGACGATGTGCCCGAATATTTTTTTGACGGTTCTACCGATATAAAACTTATTATACTATTTGTTACGACAAATTTCAAGCGTCCTGTTTCAATATCCGATATTACCGATATAGCTATCTCCCACGGTTATGCCGACTATTTTTCTATGACCCAAAATCTTTCGGAATTGGAGGTCAACGGCTTAATAACATCAGCCAATGAAGCAGGTAAATATATATTAACATCAAAAGGTCACGATGCATTGCAAATTTTTTCTGATGAATTGCCATTTACCGTTCGTGAAAAGCTTTTAAATTCCATAATACAAGCTAAAAGAAAGGAAAACGAATCCTCTTCAATCATAGCCGAATATAAAAAAGGGGATGATTTTAAGTATACGCTGTTTTGTGAAATAATTGAGCTGGGAACACCTGTATATTCTATGTCTGTTGTTTTGCCTACCGAAGAATCGGCAAGAATTGCAGCTAACAGATTCAAGGCAAGGGCAAGTGAAATTTACAGCCAATTAATAAAAACTCTCACTGATGAAAAATAAGAATTATTATTGTGCATAATGACGAAGCCGCTTTCAAAAAAGCGGTTTTGTTTTAACATTGTGTAATTTTTAACAATTTAAATAAAAAAAATAATTAAATTTTGTTGACGGTTTTTTCAAATTATAATATACTTTATTAAATAGTTAAAAAATGGAGGGGTATAAATGGATAGAGTTTACAATTTTTCAGCAGGACCTTCAATGTTGCCGCTTCCGGTGCTTGAAAAAGCACAGGCAGAAATGTTAAACTGCAACGGATCAGGTCAGAGTGTTATGGAGATGAGTCATCGTTCCAAGGACTTCACACCTATTATTGAAGGCGCCGAGTCACTTCTTCGTGAGGTTATGAGCATACCTGATAATTACAAGGTATTGTTTCTGCAAGGCGGCGCATCAAGCCAGTTTGCTATGGTTCCTATGAACCTCTATACTGAAAAAAAGAAAGCCGACTATGTAATTACCGGACAGTGGGCTAAAAAAGCATATGCAGAAGGCAAGCGTTACGGAAATGCAAGAGAAGTTGCTTCAAGTGCTGATAAAACTTTCTCATACATACCAAAACTTGATAAGTCGATGTTTGATCCGGATGCGGATTTTGCTCACATCTGTATGAACAATACAATTTACGGCACAAGATATACAACTATACCCGACACAGGAAGCGTTCCTTTGGTTGGCGATATATCTTCTATGATATTGTCACAGAAGATTGACGTTTCAAAGTTTGGGATGCTTTATGCCGGTGCGCAAAAAAATGTTGCTCCCGCAGGATTAACCATTGTGATTATACGTGAAGATTTACTTGGTCATGCAATGGATATCACTCCGACAATGTTTAACTATGTAACCCATACAGAAAATGGTTCAATGTTCAACACACCTCCCTGCTATCCAATCTATATTTGTAAGCTTGTTTTGGAATGGCTTAAAGATTTGGGCGGAATAGAAGCAATGGAGAAAATTAATATAGAAAAGGCTTATATGCTTTACGATTTCCTTGATAATTCAAAGATGTTTAAAGGTACTGTTGTTTCCGAAGATCGTTCTCTTATGAATGTTCCTTTTATAACAGGCAATGAAGAACTTGATGCTAAGTTTGTTAAAGAATCTAAAGCATTAGGTTTTGTAAACCTTAAAGGGCACAGATCCGTTGGCGGTATGAGAGCCAGCATTTATAATGCAATGCCGGCCCAAGGTGTTAAGGCATTAATTGAATTTATGAAAAAATTTGAAATGGAAAATAAATAATTGAGGTGGATTCTTAGTGTATAATATACTTGCTTTAAATAAAATAGCAGCTTGCGGCTTAGAAAAACTCGGTTCAAACTATAATATATCAGATAATTGTGAGAACCCTGACGGTATAATCCTTAGAAGTTTTAAAATGCATGACATGGAACTGCCGGATAATCTCAAAGCAGTAGCAAGAGCCGGTGCAGGTGTTAATAATATTCCTATTGATAAATGTACGGAAAAAGGTATTGTGGTTTTTAATACTCCGGGCGCTAATGCAAACGCTGTAAAAGAGCTTGTTATAGCTGCTCTGTTCCTTACTTCAAGAGACATCGTAGGAGGTGTTAACTGGGCAAAGACTCTTATCGGTGAAGGTGACAATGTTCCTGCTTTAGTTGAAAAAGGTAAAAGCCAGTTTGGCGGTGTGGAAGTTTCAGGGAAAACACTTGTAGTAATTGGTCTTGGCGCTATAGGAACTATGGTTGCAAATACAGCATATCGTCTCGGAATGGATGTAGTTGGTTATGACCCATTCCTTTCAATTGAAGCTGCTCTTCACTTAGACAGACACGTTTCTATTGCCGAAGATATTGAAAAGGCTTGTGCTAAAGCTGATTATATTACAATTCATATGCCTCTTAACGGTGAAACGAAAGGCCAGTTTAACAGCAAACTTTTCGATAACATGAAAGATGGGGTTCGTTTCCTTAATTTTTCAAGAGGCGAATTAGTTGACATCGAAAGCCTTAAAGAGGCTCTTGACAACGGAAAAATCAGCGTTTATATTACAGACTTCCCCAATGAAGAAGTTATTAAGATGAATCACACAATATGTATTCCCCACTTAGGTGCTTCATCTGAGGAATCGGAAGACAATTGTGCTGTTATGGCAAGCAGAGAGTTAAGAGATTATTTAGAAAACGGTAACATTACAAACTCCGTTAATTTCCCAAATTGCTCTCTCGCGCGCGCCGGTCTTCCAAGAATAACTGTTACTCATAAAAATGTCCCCGCTATGATAAGCGCATTTACCACAATTTTAGGTGAAGCCGGTATAAATATTGAAAATATTATCAATAAGAGCAATAAGGAATTAGCCTACACAATAATTGATGTAGCAACCGCTCCCAATGACGCAATAATTGATAAGATTAAATCCTTAGGCGGAGTTTTAGGCGCACGTGTTCTGTAAAAATCCGTAAAAAGTATATTAGCCCGGCAAGGTAACCTTGCCGGGCTTTTTGTGTAAGCGAATACAATGTATTAGGTGAATCTGATTTAATGTTTTTTTGGGCTCTTTGTCAATAATTGGGGTATAAATCCGCAAGAAGAATTACTTTTGATTCAGCACAAACTGCCTTAGAACTTTTATTTGTTTGCGGCTGGTAAAAAGGTACAGGCACAAAAAATTGCATCTAAAGGTCTAAAGGTCTAAAGCTTTAAACATTTAGACCTTTAGAAGGATCCATAGAGCACATAAGAAAGCCTTCAAAGCCAAAGAAGACTTATGGTGTTTTTTAGATACACAAAAAAAGCCGCTTTAGCGGCTTTTTTTATTTATGAAGCGGATAGCCTTCCTTTAGGTTATATCTGAAATAACCTAAAAAGAAATTGAAACACCAATTTGCTAAGGCTACAATTCCGGTAATCTTGGAATTTTTACAAAGTCCCGACCTCACAGGCGAGAAATATTTTATTTTCTGCTCTGATGACCAGCTTTAGCCCTGAGATCAGTATTTAATATTCTTTTTCTTAACCTTAAAGTTTTAGGCGTAACTTCTAACAGCTCATCTTCATTTATAAATTCAAGGGATTGTTCCAAGCTCATTAATCTGGGCGGAGTAAGTTTTAAGGCGTCATCTGATCCTGAAGCACGAGTATTTGTAACATGCTTTTTCTTGCACACATTTACAACCACGTCATCAAGTCTGCAGTTTTCACCGACTATCATTCCCTCATAAACCTTATCTCCGGGATTAGTAAACATTGTTCCCCTATCCTGGGCATTAAATAATCCGTATGCCATAGCAACGCCTGTTTCAAAAGCAACAAGTGATCCTCTTGATCTCTCAGGTATATCGCCTTTAAAAGGCTCGTAGCCATTTAACATATGATTAAGTACCGCAGTACCCTTAGTTGCAGTTAAAAGCTCATTTCTGAAGCCTATAAGCCCTCTTGAAGGAATTGTAAATTCAAGTCTTGTATATCCGCCTGAAGAAGGAGACATATTTACAAGCTCTGCTTTTCTTTTAGCCGAATTTTCCATAACGGCACCTGTAAATTCATCAGGAACATCGATAAATAAGTCTTCAACAGGCTCTGTTAATACGCCGTTTTCCGTTCTGGTAATAATTTGGGGTTTAGATACCTGAAATTCATAACCTTGACGGCGCATGTTTTCAATTAATACGGATAGGTGCAGTTCGCCTCTGCCCGATACTACAAAGGAATCGGCAGTGTCTGTTTCTTCAACACGAAGACTTATATTGCTCTCAAGTTCTTTAAATAATCTGTCACGTAAGTGTCTGGAGGTAACAAAGTCACCATCCTGACCTGCAAAAGGGCTGTTATTTATAGAAAATGTCATAGACATAACAGGCTGGTCAATCTCCACAAAAGGAAGAGGCTCTGGGCAATCGGTTGCACATATAGTTTCACCGATATTTATGTCTGTAATTCCGCTCATGGCAACAACTTCACCTGCTGAAGCTTCTAAGGTAGAAACTCTCTTTAACCCCTCATAGGTATACAGGGCAGCAATCTTAGCATTCTTCACATTGCCTTCCTTTGTGCAAACTGCTACCTGACTGTTAGTAGTTATTGTTCCGCGCTCAATTGTACCTACGGCTATACGACCTGTATAATCGTCAAAGTCAATATTAGATACAATCATCTGGAAAGGCTTGTCCGGCGTGCCCTTTGGAGCCGGAACATGATTTACAATTAAATCAAATAAAGGCTCCATGGAACCTTCGGTAGCATCAGCTTTCATATCTGCCCAGCCGTCTCTGCCGGAAGCAAAAATTACGGGGGAATCAAGCTGCTCATCCGTAGCATCCAAATCAATAAAAAGCTCCAACACCTGATCAACTACCTCGTATGGTCTGGCATTTGGCCTATCTACTTTATTTACAACTATAATAGGAACAAGATCTAAGGCTAATGCCTTTTTAAGAACAAACCTGGTTTGAGGCATACAGCCCTCAAATGCATCGACTAAAAGAAGAACTCCGTCTACCATTTCCAATGCACGTTCTACTTCGCCGCCAAAATCAGCATGGCCCGGAGTATCTACTATATTTATTTTAACACCTTCATAATATAATGAGGTGTTTTTTGCAAGTATTGTTATACCCCTCTCTCTTTCGAGGTCATTGGAGTCCATTACTCTTTCCTGTACTTGTTCATTTTGTCTAAAGGTACCGCTTTGCTTTAACATAGCGTCAACCAAAGTTGTCTTACCGTGGTCAACATGAGCAATTATAGCGACATTTCTAATATTCTGTGTTTCCATCACAAACTCTTCTTTCTCCCATCAAGACTTAATTTTTTAGTTTTTACATAACTTTATTATTTTACAACTTTTGATATAATTTGTCAAGAAAAGGATTATAAATAAAGAAGTTTTTGAGAAAATTTAATTTGTTCGTTACTGTTTAAGCTGTTTAAAATAGTAATTTTCCCTTTTTTATTACTGTGACTCAAAGTTCCATCTTCCTCAAGCCGCCTTTTAGTTTCTCTGGCTGTTCCTTCTCCCCCGTCAAATATTGCAACATTTCCAAAAACTTTTAAAATGGATTTTTTAATAAAAGGATAATGCGTGCAGCCGAGAACCACGGAATCAATTTTTTTATTTTTTAGAGGTTTAAAAAGCTCCTTCAAATATGCTTCCATTTCATTTCCTTCAAGTATGCCCTTTTCTATCATAGCCGCAAGGTTATGACAAGGTAAAGAAATTATTTCTGCCCTGTCGGAATAATGGCTCATAAGGTCATGAAACTTGTGCTCATGCAGTGTAATGGGTGTACCCATTACAACAATAACGGAATTTTCTTTATGGAGGACTGCCGGCTTTAATGCGGGCTCAACTCCGATAATAGGAATCTCGGGATGCTTTTTTCTAAGACTCTCGGCAGCTACACTGGTGGCAGTATTACAAGCAATAACGACAGCCTTGGCATCCATTGAAATTAATTTTTCTACATTCTCTGTGGCCAATTTTTGTACCTCTTCGGCTGCCTTACTGCCATATGGAGCGTTGGCAGAGTCCCCCATATATATGTAGTTTTCGTTAGGCATGAGTTTAACAAGCTCTTTTAGTATACTGATTCCTCCCACACCGGAATCAAATACTCCAATTGGTCTATTCATAAAGTATCAGTCTTTCAAAAATTATTAATCATCAACCGCAGATGATGAAATTTTATAAGCTAAGGTCATAAGGCTATCTGTAAGATGTACTGTTTCCACAGGAAGTGAACTGGTAATTTCCACATGAGAGAAATTCCATAGACCTTTAAAGCCAAAGGCCTCTAATTTTTTAGCCATGTTGGCAGTGCTTTCCTTGGGTATAGTCAGAGCACCGATATCCGGATGGTCCTTTTCACAAAACTCCTCAAGGTCATCAATATTCATAACCGTTAAGTTTCCTGCCTTTTTTCCTATTAAATCGGGGTTGTTATCAAATATCCCAACAAACTTAAAACCCCTTTTTGCAAAACCGGGATAATTTAAAATGGCATGTCCTAAATTTCCCGCACCAATTACTACAACTTTATAATGTTTATCAAGACCCAAAATTTTGCTTATTTCATTTCTTAAGCTTTTAACATTGTATCCGTAGCCTTGTTGTCCAAAACCACCGAAAAAATTCAAGTCCTGCCTTACCTGGGACGCAGTAAATCCAAGCTTTTTGCTTAATACCTGTGATGATATTCTTTCTATGCCCATATCGTTTAAGTCGCTCAAATATCTGTAATATCTTGGAAGTCTTCTTATAACAACAAGCGGTACTTTTTTCTGTTCCATTATCCCATCTCCTTTTGAAATTTATATTAAATTATCATATGCAACATAACGTTCATCAATTTTTTTTATACCGGCTCTGCCCATGGCAGCCTCGGTTATAACACTTTCGAATTGCTGACAGTTTTGTGAAAGTACGCAAACATTAAGTTTGACATCCGTTTCATAGACGGGCTCTTCTATAGTCAGATCAAGGCACCTTAATTCATATTCGATTTTGCCAAGCAGATGATAGTCAACATGAATTTCATATACTGTGCTGTAGCGCATAAATACGGGATGAGCTTTTTCAATTCCAATCGAAGCACTATGTCCGTAAGCTCTTACAAGGCCGCCTCCCCCAAGAAGTATACCTCCGAAATATCTGGTAACAACCACCGCAATATCTGTAAGACCCTGCTTTTTTATCGTATCCAATACAGGAATACCTGCGGTTCCCTGAGGCTCACCATCATCGGAAAACCTCTGGATATTATTTTCCCGAACTACGTATGCATATACATTATGCTTTGCATCTTGATGTTTTTTCCTAATTCTATTCACAAAATCCAGAGCTTCATTTTCAGTTGAAGCAGGACAGGCATATCCTATAAACCGGGATTTTTTTTCAATAAATTCAGAGAAAGCTTCCTGCTCAATTGTTTTATAGTCTTTCATATTTTCTTAACCTTTCAAAGGTAATATCATCAAGCATTACTTCTAATAAGGTTCCTGAATCAACATACTGAGAGGAAACAATCAGCTCATTCTCATGAAGAAGAGAGACAGCTGATCCATCTGAATACGGAATTAACAGTTTTACAAGCCTTTTTTTCTTAGGAAGTACATCTTCTATAATCTCTTTTAAAGTATCCAGCCCTTCCCCGTTTTTTGCGGAAATTTCAACAAAATGTTCAAATCCAAACCGCCCGATAAACGGCTGGGTCAAAGCGTCAACTTTATTAAATACTCCTATTACCGGTTTACCGCTGCATCCAAGCTCTTTTAACAGGTTATTTACGACTTCAATTTGATTTTCCATTTCAGGGCTTGATGAATCAATAACATGAATAAGGATATCAGCTGTAGCAGCTTCTTCAAGTGTAGACTTAAAAGCTTCTATAAATTGATGCGGCAACCTTCTTATAAATCCTACGGTATCAATAATCTTAACTTTTCTGCTATCTGCTAAAGTTAAATCCCTAGAGGTTAAATCCAAAGTTTCAAACAGTCTGTTTTTAGCAGACACATCCGAACCGGTAAGCGCATTAATAAGCGTTGACTTCCCGGCATTGGTATAGCCTACTATTGCGGCTGTCATAATTCCGTCTTTTTTTCGTCTGGTCCTTAAAGATTCCCTGCGTTTTTCAATTTCAGACAGATCGCTTTTTAATGAATTAACTCTTCTCATAATATGTCTGCGGTCGCTTTCTAACTTAGATTCACCGGGACCTCTTGTACCGATTCCGCCGCCTAACCTAGACAGCTGTTTACCCATACCCGAAAGTCTTGGCAGCATATATTTAAGCTGCGCCAGCTCAACTTGTATTTTACCTTCAGCTGAACGCGCCCTTTGAGCAAAGATATCCAAAATCAAAGTGTTTCTGTCTATTACAGTTACATCTTCTAATACATTTTCTATATTTCTTATCTGAGAACCTGTTAATTCATCATCTACAACAACCATCGTTGCATTAAGTTCATTGCAGCAAATTTTCAGTTCTTCAAGCTTTCCTTCTCCGAAATATGTTCCAGTTTCAAGAACCTGACGGTTTTGTACCATCTCACCTACCACTAAAGCCCCAGCAGTATCTACGAGCTCAGAGAGTTCATGCATGGATTCTTCGGTGGTATCCATCAGTTTAAACTTTGCATCAGTATGGACGCCTGCAATTATAACCCTGTCAATTGATTTAAAATTATCTTCCATGCAAAAGCTCCTTTAAAATAATTTAAATTATTATAGCATAGACTTTATAAAATGTCAAAAGCCGCCAATTTATTTCTTAGATAAAATGCAAAAAAAATTCAAAGTTAAATTAACAGTATTTTGTTTCTGCTTTAAGTTTTAATACCTCATTATTTTGATATTTATAAGAATATTTATGCCTTAACCGTTATAATGAGGTAAATTTTTAGAAAATATATAAAAAAAGTTTTTTTATATTGCAATTTTAGCTAAATAACTGTAAAATAAAAAGAAGTATATATTAGGAGGAAGGATATGAAAATATCACAAATTTACAGCCAAAAAAAATGCACCCTCTCCTTTGAAATATTTCCGCCTAAAGGGGACTTGGACATTTTGGTTATAAAAAGCGTCTTGTCTGAACTTTCCACCCTTTGCCCCGACTTTATCAGTGTTACATATTCTGCAGGAGGAAGCGGTAAAAGTAACAATACTGAAGCTGTTGCTTCGATTATAAAGGATAAGTACAACATAAACTCTATTGCTCATTTAACATGTGCAAACTCAAGTTATGAAGAAATAACAAATACTATAAAAAAATTCAAAGAGCATGGTATAGAAAATGTCCTTGCACTTAGAGGAGACCTTATCCAGGGGGCAAGAACAACTGATTTTTCTCATGCCAAAGATTTGATTCCACTACTCAAAAATGAGGACATTTGTGTTGGTGCAGCTTGTTACCCGGAAGGCCATGTAAACTGTGACAGCATAGAAGAGGATATTATGCACCTTAAAGAAAAGCAGGACGCAGGTGCAGACTTTTTTATTTCTCAGCTGTTTTTTGATAATTCTTACTTTTATAAATTTCTTGATAAGGCCATATCTATAGGAATAACAAAGCCTGTTTCTCCGGGCGTTATGCCAATATTAAGCAAGTCTCAGATCTCGAAAATGATCTTTATGTGCGGCGCTTCTCTTCCTTCGGAAATAATACGCTTATTAAATAAGTATGAAAATGATGAAGTATCCTTGAGAAAGGCCGGTATAGAGTACGCCGCAAAGCAAATCGGGGATTTAATGAACAATAATGTAAGCGGCATACATATTTATACAATGAATCAGTCTGACATCGCAAAAAGTATATTATCATTACTCGGTTAGGATATAATAATGAACGAATATAAGCTTTCAAAATCCGAAGTTTTAAATTATTTAGGATACAAAAAACAATCAATGACAGGTGATCTTGATCTCCTTATTGATGAAAGTATGTCTGAATGCTTGGCCGTTGCAACGCCAAGATATACAAAGGGCTTTTTTGATATTACTGTAGATAATGACACGGTTATACTTAAAAACACAAATGTTATATTTAAAAGCAGCGATATTGCATTTCACTTAAATGGTGCTGCTAAATGTGTTCTTTTTGCAGCCACTCTTGGCTCTGAAACCGAACATATGCTTATTAAATACGAGAAGACGAACATGACAAAAGCCGTTATATTTGATGCAGCCTGTAATGCACTTATAGAAAGCGCTTCAGATTCCTTTGAAGAAGAAATAGCAGCTGAGCTTGCTAAATCAAGCCTTTATATAAATTACCGTTTCAGTCCCGGATACGGTAATTTTTCTATTGGTAATGAGCGGAATATTATTGACCTTTTATCTGCTGAAATTAGAATTGGCTTAACACTTAATGACAGCTCATTGCTGATTCCTCAAAAAAGCATTACTGCAGTTATCGGCGTTTTTAATAGTCCAAAGAGCCATGAAATTGGCTGCCGCTACTGCAAAAATTATAACATTTGTAACCAAAAAGGAGGCGCTGATTGTGCGGTATGATGATGAATTTTTACTTTTTGACGGTGGTATGGGTACAATGCTTCAGGAGCGAGGTCTAAAAGCAGGATCAATACCGGAACTTTATAATATTTCAAACCCCCAAATAATAAAAAACATACATAAAGAGTATGTAGACAGCGGCTGTGATGTTATTACCGCAAACACATTTGGAGCAAGCAGGCACAAGCTTGCAGGCAAATCCACTCCGGATGAGGTTATTTCTGCCGGTGTAAGGCTGGCAAAAGAATCCGGGGCTAAGTATACTGCTCTTGACATAGGCCCCACAGGAGCCCTTTTAAAGCCTCTTGGCACCATGAGTTTTGATGAAGCATACAGCCTGTTTGAAGAGCAAGTCAAAGCCGGAGCAAAGGCCGGCGCCGACCTTATTATAATTGAAACTATGTCAGACCTGCTTGAAACTAAAGCTGCAATACTTGCAGCTAAAGAAAACTGTTCTCTGCCTGTTTTTGCAACTATGACTTTTGATTCTGACGGCAGAACTTTTTTGGGTACTGATCCGAAAACCGCCGCCATTGTTCTGAGCTCTCTGGGAGTTGACGGTGCAGGTGTAAACTGCTCTTTAGGTCCGGAAGAACTTTTTCCTATTGTAAAAGAATTTGTAAAGTATTCTAAGGTGCCCGTAATTGTTCAGCCCAATGCAGGCTTACCGGTAATTGAAAATGGCTATACGGTATTTAAAATAACTCCGGATGAATTTGCTGAAAGCATTAAAAAAATGCTGCCACTTGGAGTGTCAGTTGTCGGAGGCTGCTGCGGAACTACCCCTGCCCATATTGCAAAGCTAAAAAAGTTGATAGACGGTAAAAAGCCTTATGCAAGGGAAATAACCTCCCAAAGCTTTATTACAAGCTGGCAGAAAACTGTAACTTTAGACAATTCAACAGCTATTATAGGTGAGCGTATAAATCCTACCGGAAAGAAAAAGCTTAAGGAAGCTTTGAAAGCAAGAGACTATGATTATATTATCGGTGAAGCTATCAGCCAGCAGGAAGCAGGCGCAGATATTCTTGATGTAAATGCAGGCCTTCCTGATATTGACGAAGCAAAAACTTTGACAGAAATAATAGCTGAAATTCAGTCTGTCTCCCATCTGCCGCTTCAAATTGATTCCACCGACCCTTCTGCTGTAGAGGCAGCTGTGCGCTCATATAACGGAAAACCTATTATAAACTCTGTAAACGGAAAAGAAGAAAGCTTAAGTACAATATTACCTATTGTTAAAAAATACGGTACAGCAGTTGTTGCTTTAACACTTGATGAGGACGGCATACCCGATAAAGCTGAAAAGCGTTTGGAAATTGCCGAGAAAATACTAAACAGAGCCCTATCAATGGGCATTCCTAAAGAAGACATTTTTATAGATTGCCTGGTCCTGACGGCATCTACTAATCAAGAAACTGTTATTCAAACTTTGAAAGCAATTACCTTAGTAAAATCAAAGTTAGGTCTTAAAACGGTACTCGGGGTCAGCAACGTGTCCTTTGGTTTACCTGCCCGTGAAGTAATAAACTCCGCATTTCTTGCAGCCGCTTTTGGTGCAGGACTGGATATGCCGATATTAAATCCTTTGTCAGAAGAATATATGAAAGTTGTAGACGCTTTCAAAGTACTTAACAACGAAGATAAGGGTTCAGTTAAATTTATTGAAAAATATGCTTCTGTCCCTAAGGAATCCGGCTCGCAGATGGAAATATCAGATGACCTCGGAAATGTAATTTTATCCGGCCGAAAAGGAGCTGCCCAAAGCATAGTAAAGGAGCTTTTAAAAAGCGAATCTGTTTTTGATATCATAAACAACCGATTTATTCCGGCATTAGATATCGTGGGAGAAAAATATGAAAAAGGAGAATTTTTCCTTCCCCAGCTTATGGCTTCAGCAGAAGTTGTAAAAGAAGGATTTGCTGTACTGAAAGAAGGCAAAGAGTCTACCTTTACAAAAGGAAGCGGAGATATCTTGCTTGCAACGGTTAAAGGTGATATACATGATATAGGTAAAAACATAGTGAAAATGCTGCTTGAAAATTATGGCTATAACATTAAAGATTTAGGCAGAGATGTATCTCCTGAAGCAATTGTAAATGCGGCAACGCAAGATGACATAAAATTAGTGGGATTAAGCGCACTTATGACACATACCGTAAAATCCATGGAGGAAACTATAAAACTGCTTAAAGAATCCGGAGCAAATTGTAAGGTTATGGTTGGCGGAGCTGTTCTTAATGAAGATTATGCCCGTATGATTGGAGCTGATTTCTACGCAAAGGATGCTGCCCAAGCAGCTAAAGTGGCATCAGAAGTTTTTAAAGAGAAATAAAATAAGCTTTTTAAAACAAGTACCGATATGTTTGTTTACAGACGCAAGCATATCGGTACTTGTTTTATCAATACCAATATAACAAGAAGCAGCTTTCAAAGTTCATTTCTTTGAAAACTGCTTCTTTAATTTTTATTGGATATTTATAAAGCTAAACTTATGCTGTTTTCGTAAGCACTATGAACTTATTTGCTTTTCCCTTACAGTATCATAGGTTTTCTTAGCTACCATTAATTCTTCGTTACTTGGTGTTACAACGACCTTTACCGCCGAATCGGAAGCGGATATTTCCGTTAACTCAGAAGGAGTTCTTACCTCATTTTTTTTAGGGTCAAGCTTAACACCGAAATTTTCAAGACCATCCAATGCAAGAGTTCTGATATACTTACTGTTTTCCCCAATGCCGCCTGAAAAACTGATTATATCAACTCCGCCAAGTACTGCGAGGTACGAACCTATATATTTTTTTACACTGTAAGCAAAGCTTTTTATGGCTAAATTAGCTTCAGGTTTATCGGATATTTCCAAATCTCTCATATCACCGGAAACTCCCGATATGCCTAAAAGGCCGCATTCACAGCTTAAAAGTTCTCTCATAGCTTTAGGAGACATATCTTCTTTTTCCATCAGATATAAAAGAGCAAAAGCATCAACATCACCATTGCGATTGTTCATGGGAAGTCCGCTTTGCGGAGAAAACCCCATGCTTGTATCAACCGAACGGCCGTCTTTAATTGCACATATTGATGCACTTCCGCCAAGGTGGCAAGAGATAATTTTGCTTGCATTTTCATAAACTTGCGATAGCTTCCATGCAACATAGCTGTGGCTTGCACCATGAAATCCGTATTTTCTTATATCGTGCTTATCGCAAAGGTCTTTTCTTAGAGAATATACGGACGCATAGTCCGGTATTGTGCTATGAAAGGCTGTGTCAAATACCGCCACTTGCGGAACTTCGGGAAGCATTTCCCTAAATGCTTTCATGGCCGCTATATAAGGAGGATTATGTGCCGGAGCAACAAAGGAATAGCTGTTCATTTGTGATAGTATTTCATCGTCAACAACAGTAGGCCTGGTGTTTTTGCCGCACATAACCGCTTTAAAGCCTATTGCATCAATATCTTCGGCAGCTTCTATTACACTTTCTTCTATTAAAAGGCTGAACATCATATTGATACAAGGTATATAGCCGCCTAAGGTGTTTAAAATTCCTCCTATAATAGCTTCTCTGCCTTCATATTCATATGAAGAATCCTCTTCCCCAACCCTTTCAAACCTTCCTTTGGCTAAGGTTACAGACTCTTTCATATCAAAAAGTCGGAATTTAAATGTTGTACTGCCAACGTTTACAACGAGAACAAGAAAACCTTTATCCATAATAATCTCCTTCTACATTTATTCTCAATCTCATTGTATCCCATTTTTTTCTTTTAATTCAAAAAATAGGCTCAAAATTGAGCCTATTTTAAAAATTTTCAAGTGTAGATATGATCCCGTAATCTGAATATTCAAATATTCTTGCATTTTTATCGGGATTTATGGCAATTACATACGCAGCATTCTCGATTGCACAGGTATGTTGAACCGCTCCCGATATGCCAACTGCTATATATATTTTGGGGCTGACATTTTTTCCTGTTAATCCAACCTGCATTTCATAGGGAGCTGAGCCCATATCAACAAGACCTCTTGATGCGCAGATTTGAGCATTAAACTTTTCAGCCAATTTTTTAAGTAAGTCAAAATTAAAAGCCGTACCCTTTCCTCCCGACACAATAATATCCGAGCTTTCACTTACCGTCCTAACTGTTGCTATAACAGGCTGTGTACGGCATATTATTTTAGCAATTACGTTTCCGCTCATAGCAGGCCGGTACATATATAAGGTTTCTCCGTCTGTTTCAAGGGCAGTGCAGTCGGCACAAAGACCTGTCTTGAGCAAGGCCTGCATAACAGGAGCGTTCCTCCTGCCTAAAATATCGGCGTTCCAAAGCACTACCTGGGCATTAGCCTTTTTTACTGTTTGTGCAACCTTAAATGGGTCTGTTTCATCAATAAAGTTAACTTTTTCAGCTATTGCAAATGCTTGCTTTTCTACTTCATGACCAACAGCATAAACCTCTTTCAGCTTATGCTGTGACCCTGTTACGAAATTTTCTTTTGCAGATCCTTCCATGAGCTTTTTTACCAGGTCATCAAGGTCTTCTTTATTTATAAACTTACATTTACGTTCCCCTTTTTTGCTTTCAAAAGTTTTAAGAACCTTTGTAGGCGAACCGGATAAACCAATATGGGATTTATCTATTTTAAGTATGCTGTTATCCCATACTGTTACAGGCATAAGCTTAGACCTTATACTGGGAAATCTTAAATCATTAATTCTTTCTACGGTAAGGAGTACCGGAAGTTTAGCTGATTCCTCACCAAGTCTCGTCTTAGCTGTTACCCTGTCATTTTCAATTTGAAACTTTAAAACATTTGTAATAACAGGAATCTCAAGAAGCGTAGCAAGACAAGACCCGACTTGTCCGGTATCTCCGTCAATGGTCTGACGACCACAAAATATAATATCATAGGATAGCTTATTTACAGCACTGCTTAAAATGCGGCTTGTAGCAAGTGTATCAGAGCCTGCAAAAGCATTGTCCGTAAGTAAGATCACTTTCACGCCTAGCCTTGTAAGGCGTGAAAGCGGCTCTTTCGCCGACTCCGGACACATGCTGATAATTGTAACGTCATCTGCTGTTTGAAGCGCACATTCAAGAGCACAGGCGTCAAAAGGATTAAGCTCCCCATTAACTATTTTTACACAAACAACTGCTTTCATTTCTATTCTCCATCATATATCGGAGCCAGCGCATCGTGCACAGCCTTATATTTTGTATACTGCTTTGCATATATATCTGTGATGCCAAAATCAGGATCGGTTTTTGATATAGTTTCATTGCAGTACGACACTGCACTTTGCGGGCTGTCCCAAATTCCGGCAGCAACACCTGCAAGCATTGCACTGCCAAAAGATGAATCACTGTATTTTTTCTGAATTAAAGTAATTCCAAGCATATCTGAAGTTATCTTTCTCCAAAGGGGACTTTGACCGCCTCCCCCTATGATAACCGCTTCGCTTTCATGGGGTATTCCAATACCTTCAAGGGCTTTTTTACAGTCTAGAATAGACATTGACACTCCTTCGAGCACCGCCCTTGTAAAATGAGCCTTATTATGAAATGCCCTGATGCCTATAAAGCTTCCACACAGCTTAGGGTCTGCATATGGAGTTAATTCGCCGTTTAAATAGGGATGAAACATTAATCCTTCGGCGCCTGCAGGTATTTTACTTGCACCTTCGTCAAGGATTTTATAATCTTCTCCAAATGTATCTCTATACCATCTGTAAGACGCGGCACAGGACTTTGTTGCAGTTCCCGGATACCACAAGTTGTCAATTACATGAGAGTAATTTATCAGATGCTTATTTGGGTACGACTTGTTCGTTACTACACAGATTCTGCCTGCGGTTGCAAGCTTAACAGTCATTTGCCCTTCTCTTATTGCACCTGATGCAAATACCTCCATTACGGTATCTGTAGTGCCGCAAAGAACAGGTGTTCCTTCTTTAAGGCCGGTGTCTTCAGATGCTTCCTTTGTAACTTCTCCGGCAATATCCGTAGGCTTTACAATTCTTGGCAACATGGATGTATCAAGGCCTAGAACTTCGCAAAGTTCTTCAGAGTAGCAAAGCTTATTATAATCAAAGAGCATGCTGCCTTCTGCTTCAATATAATCGGTAACGTAATCACCTGTCAGCTGATGGCGTACAAAGTCCTTTGCAAAAAGAATTTTCTTTGTCTTACCCCAGATTTCCGGCTCGTTGTTTTTTATCCACAGAAGCTGAGGCATCGTCCAAATTGTATCAACGTTATGCAGGGCTTTGTTTAAAATTAAATCGTTATAATGTTCCTTTAGATACGATACCTCAAAAGTGCTTCTCGTGTCTGTCCAATAAATAGAGGGTCTCAGCACATTAAAGTTTTCATCCATAACAACAGCAGTATGTGTTGCTGCATCAAGAGAAACTGCTACTATGTCAGAAGAAGACACCTTGCTCTTTTCTAAAACCTTTTTTATATTCTCTTTAGTTGCATAATACCAGTCCATGGGGTCTTGCTCTGTCAGGCCGATTTTAGGATATAAAGTCGGATATTCAACCGTATTTACAGCGGCTATAGTGCCATTTTCACTTAACAATGTAGCTTTCGATGCTCCGCCACCAAAATCTATTCCTAATACATATTTCATAGTATCACCCTAATAACTAAATAACGCCGCTAAATTAATGCGGCGGTTATTTATAAAATTTAATCTTCTACAGAAATAACATGAGAAGCTTCAAAGCTTTCACCTTTAGGAAGCGCTATTATTCCTTCTTTATGAGTTATATCATAATCGGAATCTACCGGATCCTGAATGCCGCACCAAGGCTCAATACAAATATATTTAGCCTGAGGTTTTGTCCATAACACAAAATAGTCATGACCCGGAAATTCAACTTGAACTTTTCTTTTACCGTTTCTTTTTACCAGAGTTACTTTTCTTGAATTTAAGTTCTTAAATACGATAGCATCAACTTTAAAGAAATCATACTTTAAAGGCAGTTCCTTGGAGTTTTCCATAATTCTAATAGTGTTATGCTCCAAAAGATTACCGTCAAGTATATAGCTGTCAAGTGTTTCTGCTTTGTCAAATACAATGCTGTATTCTTCAATTCCTTCAGGGCAAGCATAAGCTTCATGAGCACCTGTAGAAAAATACATGGTCTTATCTGAAAGATTATTTACTTTGTAAGTAACTTTAAGCGAACTTTTGCAAAGGCTATATAGCACTCTGAATTCATAGTCGTACGGAAAGGATGCTTTTGTATCATCCTCAGGCTTATAAAGCAATGAAAGCTCCAGCTCGGTTGACTTTTCAACCTCATAGAATACTGTCTTAGCAAAGCCATGTTTAACTAAAGAATATTCTTTACCGCCAAGTATATATTTGTCATCTTTAAGTCCACCGCAGATTGGGAAAAGAACAGGTGCACGACCGCTCCAAACCTCTTTATCTCCGGACCAAAGAAAAGATGTACCTTTTTTATTTACTATTGATTGAATTTCTGCACCTTTGGTGCTGACTTCTACTGTCAAAGCATCGTTTTTTAAAGTAATTATTTTGTCAGCCATTTATGGTCTTCCTCCGTAGTCATAAAGAATCCTCTGTTTTCTCCCGCCATAATCCAAAGATAATAATTGTTATATCCGGGAGCGCAGCAGCAGGGATGATAACCTCTGGGGATTTCTACAAAATCACCGTTCTTTACAGTGTAGGTTTCATCAATGTCCCCTTCTTTTGTGTAAACCTTCTGAATACCAAAACCTGTAGGCTTATCATATTCAAAATAGTAGATTTCTTCTAATATGCCTTCTTTCGGCATATTGTCATCGTCATGCTTATGAGGAGGATAGCTTGCCCACTGACCGCCTTCAACAAAAGCTTCACCTATATATATAAGATTTGCGTCAATTCTTTCATCTAAAATGAAGTGAGCCTGTCTCTTCCAGCCGGGCTTTCCCATATCCTTTATTATAACATCGCCCGGAGTAATTAAAGCTGCTTTATAATCAGACTTTGCAGGAGATTTGCAAACAGCTATAGTTACATCTCCGACACCGGTAATAGTGAAGGGGGTATTTCTCGGAACATAGACACAAGTTGCCGGACCGTCAAAGGCATTCTTTCTTTTGCCGATATTTTCAAAGCAAAAGTCTTCACCCTTTACTGTACATTTGCCGCCAATTAAAAGAATACCATATTCTTTATCTGTTTCGCTGTACTTTTTAGTGTCTCCATCAGCGAGCTTTAACATATCAACTTCCAGCATCTTTAGTGTGCTGTTTTCTTTAGTTATAATTTCTGCTTTGCCGTATTCATTTTTCCAACTCTTTTTCAAATTCATCAAAACCGCACTCCTTTAAGTATTTAATTGTATCTTCAAAATACGGAACACCTGCTCGCGCTCCGAGTTTTGTACATTTAAGGGCTGATACTGCACTGGAAAACAGGCAGCATTTATAATAGTCATAGCCTTTTGTAAAAGCAAAAGCAAAAGCTCCGTGAAAAACATCGCCTGCGCCGTTTGAGTCTATGACAATGGCCGGTGTTGCAGGATATATTTTAATTTCTTTTCCGTCGTACATTAAGCCGCCTTTTTTGCCTTGAGTAATTACAACAACTTTAGGGCTGTACATCTGAAAAAGTTTTTTAGCGGCTTCTTCAGCCGTTTTGGAGTCGGTATGCGCAAGTGAAAATTCTTCAGACGGAATCAGTATATCTGCTAATGGCAAAAGCCTTTCTACGCCGCTGTAAAGTCCGCCGGCATCATAAAGAACTGCTGTGCCGTTATCTTTAGCAATCCTTGCGCCTTCTATGGCAGATTCAAGCTCGTTGCCGTCAACCATTAAAACCTTTGCATCTGCTATGGCTTGCTTCTGCTTTCCTGACAGGCTAAGAGGAGGAAGATTTCCTTTGTTAAACACGCAAGTTCTGGATGTGGACTCCTTGCCAAGCCATATGCACGATGAAAAGGACGCGTATCCGCTCTTTACATCGACATAATCGGTTGATACCTTGTACCTCTCCAAATCAGCTTTTAAAAACTGACCGCCTGCATCATCAGAAAGAACACCAATGTATGCGCTTTCTGCGCCCAGCTTGCTTGCAGCTACAAGACCTGTAGCACAAGGTCCGCCGCCGCTTTCCACAGCACTTTCAGCCCGCATTTTTGTATCTTCTTTTGGATAGGAAGATACAGTATAAAGCGTATCGTAGACATTTGCGCCTATACCAACAACTTTAATCATGCTTTATTTTCAGCTCCTAACAGTCTGAGTTTTGACTGGGCAAATGCTTTTACATTAATAATAGCATCTTTCATGAAAAGGTCAATGGCTATTTTGTCCCTTGAGGTTTCAAAAACCTTATCAAGGAAGGAATAGCAAAGGTCAGTACCAAAATTAATTTTTCTTATTCCGGCATTAATAGCAGCTATAATCTGATCATCAGGTACGCCGCTGCCGCCATGAAGCACCAATGGAATTTGTGTAGACTGTTTAATAGCTTTAATTCTTTCTATATCAAGTTTAGGTGCCTTCTTGTATCTTCCGTGAGCCGTTCCGACTAAGATAGCCAAAGCAGATACTCCCGTCTGTTTTACATATTCTTTTGCTTCGGCAGGGTCGGTAAATTCACCCATTGAAGCATCATTAACTGAGCCGATATGTCCAAGTTCGCCTTCAACAGGAACTCCTACAGCGTTAGACATATCAAAAACTTTTTTGGTTATTTCAACGTTTTCTGCAAAAGGATTATTTGAAGCATCAATCATAATACCTGTTGTACCGTACCTTAAGGCCCTTGAAACCTCGGTAAATCCTGCGCCATGGTCTAAGTGAAAGCAAACAGGAACCTTTGCTTTTTCCGCTGCAGCAAGAATTATAGGAGCAAGATAGTAGCCTTCTTCATTTGAGAAAAGTCTGGAATAGCATTGCAGTATTACCGGAGCATTAAGCTCCTCCGCTGCCTGAATAACTCCCATTACCGTTTCCATATTATATACGTTAAATGCGGGTATAGCAAAGCTTTTTTCCTGGGCAATGGCAAGTATCTCTTTAAGATTTACAAGCATTCTGACACAACCTCCTCAATTGTTTTCAGTTCAATTCCTTTAACCTTTGAACCCTTTAATGCTTCATATTCAGCCGGAGAGGCTGTGACTAAAGTTTTAACGCCAACGTGAACTGCGTCAGCCCATCTCTTATCAGCAACAAGCTTCATGACGCCCGGCATATACATTTTCATTATTGAATTGCCGGCAAGCATTGTATCCTTTCCGTATAAAAGCATTTCTTTTACCTTGCCGCAAGCTGAGAGTATTTCTCTTGCAGGGATTATTTCTTCTAAATCTCTGGAAAGAAGAGATGAATCCTGGAAGGTATACTCCTCCCCATTATTTTTAACCTTCAATGAGCCTTTTTTAATAAGTTCGCTGATAAAGGAAGTGAAGGTTACAACCTCAGATTTTAAGCCAATATTCCATTCCTTATATTCACGAAGGAATACCTTTGCATCAGCAGGATCATAAGCTACAATTTTCTTATAGTCTAATTTCTTTGCAGCTTCTGCCATGACCGTTTTGGTTTCATTTGCAGCGCCGATAAGAAAATCATACGCATAGCCGCTGTCAGGCTCATCCTCAAGTACGGTAAAGTTAACTCCTGCTTTCT
>JAUZPY010000010.1 GCA_030705805.1 Bacillota bacterium
AATTTGAAAAATGTGCCGCCACTATGCACAAGCTGGATAACAGGATTCTTAATTCATTCAGCGTTCCCATTACCAACAGCTTTACCCAAGGCTGCAATAACAAGATTAAAGTTCTTAAAAGAAATGCCTACGGTTACAGAAATTTCAAACGCTTCAGAAACCGTATTTTACATATGTTTTCTCATCAAAAAAGAGCAAAAGAATACAGGTGACAGCTTAAATCGCTGCCACCTGTACAAATCCACTTTTTCGGATTACCCCAACTATTGACAAAGAGCCCAAAAAAGCTGCAAAAGAATACAGGTGACAGCTTAAATCCCTGCCACCTGTACAAATCCATTTTTTCGGATTACCCCAACTATTTACAAAGAGCCTTTATTAATAGTACTTTATATCAATCGGATGAACAATTTCAACATCTTGATATTCGGCAACGCCTGTACCGGCAGGTATAAGCTTACCGATAATAACGTTTTCTTTCAGGCCAAGCAAAGGATCACTCTTGCCCTTTATTGCAGCTTCTGTCAGAACCCTTGTAGTTTCCTGGAATGATGCTGCCGACAGGAAGGAGTCTGTAGCAAGAGAAGCCTTCGTAATACCTAAAAGTAAATCCTTACATACAGGAGGCACTGTCCCGTCTGCTTCAGCTTTTTCACAAGCTTCAATATATTGAAGCCTGTCAATCATAGAGCCTATCAAAAGACCCGTGCTGCCGGGTTCGTCAACTTTAACCTTCTTAAGCATCTGACGAACAATAACCTCAACGTGCTTATCGGAAATTTCAACGCCCTGCTGGCGGTAAACTCTCTGTACTTCCTGAACCATATACTGGTGTACAGGAGCTACGCCTTTTATTCTTAAGATATCATTGGGGTTGATAGGACCTTTTGTGAGAGCATCGCCGGCTTTAACCTCATCTCCATCCCTTACCTTAAGTTCTACACCATAACGGATTGAGTAAGTTTCTGTCTCGCCGGTATCATTGTTTGTAACAACAGCTTCTCTCTTTTGCTTCGTCTCACTTATCTTAACAATACCGTCAATTTCAGTGATTGTAGCAAGTCCTTTAGGCTTTCTTGCTTCAAAAAGCTCTTCTATTCTGGGAAGACCTTGTGTGATATCGTTTGATGCAACACCGCCGGTATGGAATGTTCTCATTGTAAGCTGCGTACCCGGCTCACCTATAGACTGAGCTGCAATGATACCAACAGCTTCACCAACGTTAACCATAGTGCTTGCGGCAAGGTTCTCACCATAACATCTGGCACAGACACCTATCTTAGCTCGGCAGGTTAAAACTGAACGAACTTTAACAGACTCCACACCTGCTTTTTCTATTGCTACAGCTTCATCCTCATTGAACATATGCCCTGCTTCAAACATTATTTCACCTGTTTCAGGATTAACCAGGTCATCTACAAGGATTCTGCCTGTAAGACGTGCACTTAAGGACTCAATCATTTCATTGCCGTCCTTTATAGATTCAACAGTTATACCGTCGTGAACACCACAGTCATCTTCTCTGATTATAACATCTTGGCTTACATCAACCAGACGACGTGTAAGGTAACCTGAGTCAGCTGTCTTAAGAGCTGTATCGGTAAGACCTTTTCTGGCACCATGGCTGGATATAAAGTATTCCAGAATATTAAGACCTTCACGGAAATTAGACCTGATAGGAATTTCAACTGTACGTCCCTGTGTATCCGCCATAAGTCCACGCATTCCGGCAAGCTGACGAATCTGGTTCTTACTACCTCTGGCTCCTGAATCAGCCATCATAAACAGTGAGTTAAACTGGTCAAGGTTATCCATAAGCGCTTTTGTAACCTTTTCATTTGCAGTCTCCCAAGTCTTTATAACTGCAGCATAACGCTCATCACCTGTAAGCTGTCCCATCTTATACAGGCCTTCAATTTTATCAATCTGTTCTTCGGCTTCTGCCAAATATTCCTTCTTTTTGCCGGGTACTTCCATATCAGATACGGAGATGGAAATTGAACCTACTGTTGAATAATGATATCCCATAGATTTGATATTATCAAGTACAACGGCAGTCTCAGTTACGCCATGTTTCTTTATACACCTGTCAATTATCTTACCAAGCTTAGATTTTCCTGTTAAGAAGGTAACCTCAAACTTCAGGCAATCCTCCGGCTTAGTTCTTTCAATAAATCCTAAATCCTGAGGAATCTTTTCATTAAATATCATTCGGCCTACAGTAATGTCCATAAGGCCTGAATATTCTACGCCATCAACCTCTTTAACAATCTTAACCTTTACAGGTGCATGGAGGCCAACATCCCCGTTTTCATATGCAAGCATTGCCTCTATGGGACTTGCGAAAAATTTTCCGTGTCCGATTTCGTCTTCTTTTACCATAGTTAAATAGTAAGAACCAAGTACCATATCCTGTGTAGGTACAGTTACCGGCTTACCATCTTGTGGCTTTAAAAGGTTGTTTGCAGACAGCATTAAGAATCTTGCCTCTGCCTGTGCCTCCGGTGAAAGAGGTACATGGACTGCCATCTGGTCACCGTCAAAGTCTGCATTATAAGCTGTACATACGAGTGGATGAAGCTTAATTGCACGTCCTTCAACAAGTACGGGCTCGAATGCTTGTATACCAAGCCTATGAAGTGTAGGAGCACGGTTTAAAAGAACAGGATGCTCTTTTATAACGGTTTCAAGAACGTCCCAAACCTCAGGCTTTACTCTTTCAACCATTCTTTTAGCACTCTTTATATTATGCGCTAAACCCTCTGCAACAAGGTTCTTCATAACGAAGGGTTTAAACAACTCGATAGCCATTTCCTTTGGCAAACCGCACTGATATATTTTAAGTTCCGGTCCTACAACGATAACGCTACGGCCTGAATAGTCAACACGCTTACCTAAAAGGTTCTGTCTGAAACGTCCCTGCTTACCCTTTAACATATCAGACAAAGATTTTAATGCTCTGTTGCCGGGACCTGTTACAGGTCTGCCTCTTCTGCCGTTATCAATAAGTGCGTCAACAGCCTCCTGAAGCATTCTCTTCTCGTTACGAACAATAATATCAGGAGCTTTTAACTCAAGAAGTCTTTTAAGACGGTTATTTCTGTTAATAACTCTTCTATATAAATCGTTTAAGTCGCTTGTTGCAAAACGGCCACCGTCAAGCTGTACCATGGGTCTGATTTCCGGAGGAATTACCGGAACAACATCCATAATCATCCATTCGGGCTTATTATGAGACAGCCTAAATGCTTCAACAACCTCAAGTCTTTTTACTAAGCGTGCTTTTTTCTGGCCTTGAGCTGTTTCAAGTTCCTCATGAAGCTGGGCAGAAAGAATGTCAACGTCTATTTCTGCCAAAAGCTTCTTAATTGTCTCTGCGCCCATGCCTGCTTCAAAGCTATCCCCGTATTTTTCTCTTGATTCATGATATTCCTTTTCAGACAAGCACTGATACTTTACAAGGTCAGTTCTCTTTCCGGGATCAGTTACCATGTAAGATGCAAAATACAGTACCTTTTCAAGTACTCGGGGTGATACGTCAAGGAACAAGCCTATTCTCGAAGGAATACCTTTAAAATACCAGATATGGGATACGGGAGCTGCAAGCTCAATATGGCCCATACGTTCTCTTCTTACCTTTGACTTTGTAACTTCAACACCGCAGCGGTCGCAGACAATTCCCTTATAGCGAATTCTCTTATACTTACCGCAGGCACACTCCCAGTCCTTCTGAGGGCCAAATATTCTCTCGCAGAAAAGTCCGTCCCTTTCAGATTTAAGAGTTCTGTAATTTATTGTCTCAGGTTTTTTTACTTCACCGTGGGACCATTCGCGAATTTTTTCAGGTGATGCAAGCCCGATTTTTATTGAATCAAATGTATTAAATTCTATCATTTTACGGTCCCCCTTTATTCAATATCGTCACTGATAATGCTGTCAAGATCCAGCCCATCGCCAAATCCGTCCTGATTATCAGTAAGTTCAAAGAGCTCATCATCATCTATAACGCCTTCTGTTTCATCCTCATCAACATCAAAAATGTCTTCGCTCTCTTCATCTTGTGTAAATCCTGATTCCTCAAGTCCATCATCTACCATACTTTTCTTGATTTCCTCAATGGTATCAACCGATGCCTCTTCATAATCGTCAGATTCCGTATCCTTCAGTTCTATCTCCTTATTGTTCTTGCCCATAACTTTAATGTCAAGACCAAGGCTCTGCATTTCTTTTATAAGAACTCTGAAAGACTCAGGAATACCCGGCTTTGGAACATTCTCACCTTTTACAATAGCTTCATAAGTCTTTACACGTCCTATAACGTCGTCCGACTTAACCGTCAGAATTTCCTGAAGAGTATAAGCAGCGCCATAAGCCTCCAGCGCCCAAACTTCCATTTCACCGAATCTCTGACCGCCAAACTGAGCTTTACCGCCTAAAGGCTGCTGAGTAACCAGTGAATAAGGACCTGTTGAACGTGCATGCATCTTGTCATCAACAAGGTGCAGGAGTTTAAGGAAGTAAATATATCCTACAGTTACAGGATTATCAAAGGGCCGTCCTGTACGTCCGTCATATAAAGTAGTCTTACCATTTTCGGAAAGACCTGATTCCTTTAACAATTCTCTGATGTCTGCTTCGGATGCACCGTCAAATACCGGTGTGGCTATCTTATATCCCAGCCTCTTTGCGGCCATACCAAGATGAACTTCAAGTACCTGACCAATGTTCATACGTGAAGGAACGCCAAGGGGATTAAGAACCAAATCAAGGGGAGTACCGTCAGCAAGATAAGGCATATCTTCTTCAGGTAAAATTCTTGATACAACACCCTTGTTACCGTGACGACCAGCCATTTTATCACCTACAGAGATTTTCCTCTTCTGGGCAATATAGCAGCGTACCAGCTTATTTACTCCGGGTGACAGTTCGTCGCCGTTTTCTCTTGTAAATACCTTTACGTCAACAATTATTCCGCATTCTCCGTGAGGAACTCTAAGTGAAGTGTCTCTGACTTCTCTTGACTTCTCTCCGAAAATAGCTCTTAAAAGTCTTTCTTCGGGTGTCAGCTCGGTTTCACCTTTCGGTGTTACCTTACCAACCAAAATATCACCGGCTCTAACCTCAGCGCCTACTCTTATAATGCCTCTCTCATCCAAATAACGAAGAGCATCTTCACCCACATTGGGGATGTCGCAGGTAATTTCTTCCGGTCCTAATTTTGTATCTCTGGCTTCTGATTCATATTCTTCAATATGAATAGTCGTATATATATCTTCTCTTACAAGTTTTTCATTAAGAAGAACAGCGTCCTCATAGTTATATCCTTCCCAGGTCATGAAACCAATAAGCATATTGCGACCAAGTGCCAGTTCGCCGTTGCTGATTGCAGGGCCATCACAGATTACGTCTCCTGCCTTTACTCTTTCACCGCAATCAATTATAGGCTTCTGGTTAAAGCAAGTGCCTTGGTTTGAACGGGTAAACTTTATAAGCTTATGCTCTTCAAGATCACCGTCGTCTGTTCTGATGCTGATAAAATCTGCCGCAACCTTTTCAATAACACCGTCATGCTTTGCAAGCTGAGCGACACCTGAATCTCTTGCAGCCTTATATTCCATACCGGTACCGACAATAGGAGAATCTGTACGAAGAAGCGGAACAGCCTGTCTCTGCATGTTGGAACCCATCAGTGCACGGTTAGCATCGTCGTTTTCAAGGAAAGGAATCATTGCGGTAGCAACGGATATAACCTGCTTAGGCGAAACGTCCATGTAGTCAATTTTAGACGCTTCAATTTCCATGATTTCGTTTCTGCGTCTTGCCGCAACTTTCTTATCCCTGAATTTCTTATTATCATCAAGTTCTTCATTTGCCTGTGCAACAACGTATTCGTCCTCAACATCTGCTGTCATATACTCTATTTCATCTGTAACAATGCTGTCTACTACCTTTCTGTATGGAGCTTCGATGAAACCGTATTCATTTATCTTTGCATAAATGGACAGTGAGTTAATAAGTCCGATATTGGGACCTTCAGGAGTTTCTATAGGGCACATACGTCCATAATGAGTATAGTGAACGTCACGAACCTGGAATCCCGCTCTGTCTCTGGAGAGACCGCCGGGGCCGAGTGCGCTTAAACGGCGCTTATGGGTAAGCTCTGATAAAGGATTATTCTGATCCATAAACTGCGACAGCTGGCTGGATCCAAAGAACTCCTTTATAGTTGCAACAACCGGTCTTATATTGATCAATGACTGGGGTGTAGCAGCGTCAAGCTCCTGAATTGACATTCTCTCCCGTACGCCTCTCTCCATTCTGGAAAGACCCATTCTAAACTGGTTCTGGAGAAGTTCGCCGACGCAGCGAAGTCTTCTGTTTCCTAAATGGTCTATATCATCATAGTTACCGATACCTGACATAAGGTTGTTAGCATAATTTATAGATGAAAATATATCGTTTACAGTAACGTGCTTGGGTATAAGTTCATCTCTTCTTGCTTTTAAAGCTTCCTTTATTTCATCTTCATTTGCTGCTTTTTCTACTATGTCTTCTATTACTTCACGTACAACCTTTTCTGTTATACCATATTCTTTCGGGTCAAATTCAACATATCTTTCGGCATGAACCATATCATTGGAGAACACCTTAACAGGAGCTGCTCCGGGCTCTACATACCTTTTGTCGGGGTACAGCATTACCACATTTACTCCTGCAAAATCAATGTTTTCTGCGTCCTGTTTAGTTATCAGCTTGCCTGTTTCAACCAAAATTTCACCGGAAAGGGGATCAACAATGTTTTCAGCGGCAATCTGACCGCGAATTCTGCCTAGCAGGGAAAGCTTCTTATTATATTTATATCGGCCAACCTTTGCAAGGTCATATCTTTTCGGATCAAAAAATAAATTATTAATAAGAGTCTGCGCACTGTCGTCTGTGGGAGGCTCGCCCGGACGAAGCTTCTTATATATTTCAAATAAAGCTTCTCTCTTAGTTGTTGTGGGATCTTTTTCCAAGGTTGTACGAAGTCTTTCATCATCACCAAAGACTTCCATAAGTTTAACCTCGGAATCAAGCCCTAAAGCTTTTATAAGCTGAGTTACAGGTATCTTTCTTGTCCTGTCTATACGTACATAAAATATATCATTTGAGTCTGTTTCGTATTCAAGCCAAGCACCACGGTTAGGAATCATCTGAGAGTTAATAAGCGGTCTGCCGTTTTTATCAGGCGTCTCAGTAAAATATATACCCGGTGAACGTACCAGCTGGGAAACAATAACTCTCTCCGCACCATTTATAATAAAGGTGCCTTGATCTGTCATAAGCGGAAAATCGCCCATGAAAATATCTTGCTCTTTAATTTCTCCAGACTCTAAATTGATAAGTCTTACCCTTACCTTGAGAAGTGATGCATAGTTTGTGTCACGCTCTCTGCACTCCTCAATGGAGTATTTGGGCTTATCCTCCAGGTGATAATCGATGAACTCCAGCATAAGTGTACCATTGTGATCCATAATAGGAGAAATGTCGTGGAATACTTCCTTCAGACCTTCTTCCAAAAACCACTGATACGACTTTTTCTGAACATCAATAAGGTTAGGCATTTCCAAAACTTCATCGATTTTTGAAAAACTCATCCTAGTGTTTTTGCCCATTTTTTCAGGATGTATCATATCCGGCCTCCCTTTCTTAGCCTTTGTTAAGGCTTTGAAATAAAATATTTCTTGCAATCTGGCTTTTTATATGTTATTATCATATTGTAAAGAGTTATATCTAACCAATTTACAATATAGGAATTTATTATATCATAAAAATATTTTCCAGTCAATATTAAAACAAGCACTTTTTGTTGAAATTGTACACAAATTCCTTGAATTTTCGGGGAATTTTTTCTATATTTTATATTTAGAGATTTAGCTAATTATTTAATTATATGGAGGTTTTTTATGAATGATGAAGTTTTCAAGGCTTTAGCAGACCCTGTAAGAAGAAAAATTTTAGAAATGCTGGGCACAAGAAATATGTCTGCAGGCGACATAGCATCAAATTTTGATATTACCGCCCCTTCCATAAGCAGGCACCTCTCAATATTAAAAACCGCAGATTTAATAACAGATAAGCGTGAAGGTCAAAGATTAATCTATTCGTTAAATACCTATGCTGTCCGTGAAGTTATCAAATGGTTTTACACGAGCTTCGGCAACATCTGGATTAAATAATGGCAATAATGTTTTAAAATACGGCAATATTCTTATAGATATATCAATTCTCAAATGTTAAAATTACATTGGGAGGTATGTTTATGAAAAAAGTTGAAACGCATGATTTTATATATTATACGGGTGAAAAAGACAGACCGGTAAATTTTAACGGACAAGAAAGCTTCTCCATAGAGCAGCGTCTTGAATTTTTAAATAAGTATCAGGAAAATGCAAGAAAATGGTATGACGACCCGGATTTTCTGTCCAAAGCAGCAACCGACACCGAGGTAGATGCTTTTTTAGATAATTACAGCTTGTCTATGCCAAAGGTCAGAAAGGTCATTCCCTTTGACACCATGACGGCATATAAAAAAGACGAAGTGACGCAGTACCGTAATTTGCATCTATATTGCGGAGCTAAGTTTACAGGTGAAGAAATTATTTTGGACAATCAGGGAATACGGCCCAATCCGTCTGTAAAGTATGAGTTCCCCGCTCCCCTCTCTTCTTTTACAATTGCAATGGATATATTTATACCGAAGGATTATAAAAGCACGCAGGCGACCGCTTGCGGTCACAACACTTCAGGCCGAGTAATTGAGCTTAGGTGCGGCACATTAGACAGAGTAAAGGTAAAGTTTTTCTGCTCCGGACTTACAAGAGCATATGAAGATAAGTGGATTCCAAGGACTAAAGAGCTTAGTCCTTATAAATTCGGAGAATATAACCATTTGGAAATAAACGTAGGTGAAAACATTACTATATCCCTTAACGGCATCCCCTGCGAAAGCCCTGTCGGCTCATACATAACCGGTCCTTGTGATAACCTGTTTTTGGATTCCGGTATGCTTTCCAAGTCTTTTTGGAAAGTAAAAAATATTGAAATTGACGGCGAAAAAATAAACTTTGAAAAAAATATAAGTAAAGAAAGCGCCACAGAGATTATTGGCGAAGTCAGCCTTCCTTATGCAATCGGATCACATAAAAATAAAGATAAAGAATTATACCTTGAGAAAACTTTCACCATAGATAATTTTGAAAAAGCGGTTCTCTCACTTACAACGCTTGACCCTTACGGAAAGGCATGGCTTAACGACAATCTGATTCTTGATACCAACACCTTTGAAAAAAGCGATATTGATGTAACAAAGTTCTTAAAAAAAGGGGAAAACAGATTAAAAATAATGGTAAAACCCAGAGGGCCTGAGGTTTACTGCTTCTGGCACAGGCATAATGACTGTTACTTTGGCTGGCTGTGCGGTGAAGTATATCTTACTTTAACTAAAGAAACTCATTTTAACGAACTGACTGTTATTACCCACTCTGCGGCAGACTTTGCAAAAGGTACTGTAAAGCTATCTTTAAACAAGCCTTTTAAAGGCACTGTAAAAGTAACTGCCGAGGAATGTTATCCCGGAAAATCGGAAGCGGTAACCTTAGCAAGTTCCGAAATTGAAAATGACAGCGCTGTGCTTTCTTTTGAGAAAGATCTTAAACTATGGAGCAGCGATAACCCTGTTCTTTATGCTGTAAGGGCAATACTTATTGACGAAAACGGCAATGAAACAGATGACTTGGTTGAAGAAACCGGATTCAGAACTGTGGAAAGCAAAGACGGAGCAATCTACATTAACGGGCATAGGCAGATGTTAAACGGTGCGCTTTTAATGCAATTCCTGCCGCCCTTTGACCAAGTTCCTGTAAATCATACCTGCCCTTTGGCCAAACAAATTGCATGGCAGATTCAAATGCTTAAAAACATGAATGGAAACTTTCTCCGCCTTCATATGCTTGGCTATGGCTCTAACGATAAACGCTATGCAAGAATTTGCGACAGGCTTGGAATAATGCTTATCTGGACAACAAGGTATATTGATACTTTGGAATCTTTGGTGTGGCCTGATCCGTGGTCTGAAAAGGAGCAATTTAAAAAGCAGATGAAGGACGTTCTGAATCACCCTTCAATTGTTGTTTGGGAAGGCTCAAATGAATTTTATCCTAAGAATCTGTTTGAGATAGACCGAATGTATGACGATTTTATAGACACTATTTTATCTGTGGACAAAACACGTCTTATCTGTCCCTGTTCCCACCTTTATTATGATGACTGTGTCTGCTACAATGATGCCGGCACAAAAGATAAAGAAAATAATGACGTAATGTCAGGACATGGCTGGCGACACCCGCAAATTATCAGAAGCGCTCATCCGTATGTTACCGCCTGCGGCTACGGTCAAGGCTTTGAGCGTATGAGAAAACAGGATCTGGATTTTCAGCCGGAGCTTTTTAAAAGCAAAGAACACGCTTATCTTGCAACAGAATTTGCGGTAACTTCCCTTCCAAATCCAAACACACCGGAGGCAAAGGTAGCTACCTACTATGATTCCTATGAAAGAGGATGTGAGCCCCCTTATATAGGCAGGGTTTTTGAACAAAGCGAATGGGCCGAGAGTCAGGCTCTTGCAGCATTCTGCGCTTTCAATGCAGTAAAGATTTTCAGGTCTTTAGGCGTTGACGGAATGACTTGGTGCTGTTTATCCAGCGGAGCAAACAATGGCTCTTATATGAAGCCTCCCATTGATTTTTACGGGTATAAAAAAATAGGTTTTTACTCACTCAAAGATGCCTTTAATTCCATTTTTGCATCTAAAAAGGATATAAACGTTGCCTACGGAACAGAAGATAGCATGACTCCTATCCTATTAAATTCAGGAAAAGAAGGTACGGTTAAAGTAACCTGCATCATATATGATGAAGAGGATAACATAACAGATACTAAAGTATTTGAGAAGGTAAGTATAAAAGAAAAAGATTATGCACTTGATTTGCCGTCCTTTAAGCCGAATTTTAAAGATAAAGGCTATTACACCATTAAATGGACTGTTGAATAAAATTCCTCAGTATTTAAAAATACACGCATACACATTCTAATTATAGCATAAAAAATCTGCTTCATAATTATGAAGCAGATTTTTTTATTTGCTGTCATGTTCCGCTCTGGTTTTTGAAAATACAGTGGTTCCGTCAGACAGGGTTTTAAAATAATAATACGGAGTATCCTCCGGATACAAAGCAGCTTTAATCGCCGCCTTTCCGGGACTTGCTATCGGCCCTACAGGAAGACCCGTATACTTATATGTGTTATAAGGAGAGTCTATCTTAGTATCTTCAATAGACAATACACTCTTTCTCTCTTTTAAAATATATTGCACTGTTGCACAGGATTGAAGCGGCATCCCGATTTTAAGCCTGTTATGAAATACGCTCGAAACCTTGCCCATATCATTGATATTACCGGCCTCACGCTCAATAACTGAAGCAAGATTAATGACCTGATCCATAGTCATACCGATTTGATCCGCTCTTGCCTGATATTCAGGCGTCCAGATGCTGCCAAAGCCGTCAAGCATCTTCTGAATAATTGTATGCGCATCGCTGCCTTTTGATATGTTATATGTTGCCGGAAACAAATAACCCTCAAGGTGGTTTTCCCTACTGGGAACATTCTTTAAAAAGCCATTCTGAAAGCTTCCGTTTTGTGCTTCCTTTAAAAATTGATCTTCGGTTATATCAAAAACCTGTGATACCCTTTTGGCGGTGCGATATATTTCAAAGCCTTCCGGAATAAGCAATTTTATAGTATTCTCGTCAGTACCCATCCCCGCAAGCTCATTTAAAGCATCCTTATACCCCATTCTCTGATACATTATATGAGTTCCTGCTTTAAGATTTTTGTCCATATCCCTTTTTTCTGCATACAAAACAAATAAGTTAGGATATTTTATTACTTTTGTCTCTTTTAAATTTTTCGCTATTTCTTTTAAACTCATACCTTGTGTAACAGTTATGCTGACCTGGGCACCTATTTTCCCCTTCTTGTCTAAGGTTATGCTGACGGTAAAAAATACAACTATTGTAAGTATGAGAGCCAAAACAGCATCCAGTATTATCTTCTTTCTCACAAAATCAATTCCTTTAATTTATATATAAAGCATTGAGCTTTTAAGGTTGTCCGCAGATTTTCCGGTTATATATTCAACTAACGCAAAGGCAAATAAATGTGCTGTTCCGGCACTGCGGGAAGTTATTATATTACCGTCAATCACAACAGGCTCAGCTGCAAGCTCTGCACCTGTCAGCTCCTTTTCATGACCCGGGAAGCAAACTGCCTTTTTCCCTTCAAGAAGCCCCAGCTTTCCTAAAACAGAAGGTGCCGCACAAATTGCAGCTACCATTTTCCCTTCATTTGCAGCTTCTTCTATAAGGAAAGCAGCTTCCTTGCTTGCCTTTAAATTTGTCGTGCCCGGCATACCTCCGGGGAGAATTACCCCTTCACAGTCTTTAGCCTTCAAGGCTTTTTTTATTGATATATCACTTTTTACTTCAATTCCATGTGAACCTGTTACTTTTTTACCGGTAACGCCTACCGTCATTACATTTATTTTAGCTCTTCTTAATATATCAACCTGCGTAAGAGCTTCTATTTCTTCAAAGCCTTCTGCTAATAATACATAAAACATGAAAAGTCCTCCTTTAGATATATACCATGATATATTATAACCTAAAAATTGTCAACAATAAAGCGTTTATCAAATTAGATAAGGGTTATAAAATAATTTTTAAAATATATTGACATTTATCTATATATAGCATAATATAATATATAGATAGTTATCTATGAATGGAGGTATAATGTGAATACCATTGATTTTGCGCTTATATTTAAAGCGTTATCTGACTCAAACAGGCTTAAAATTGCAGAAATGCTTTCACAAAATGGCGAACTTTGTGCTTGCAAAATTTTGGAACGCTTTGAAATCACGCAGCCGACACTTTCCTACCACATGAACATACTTTGCGAATGCGGATTGGTAAAGTCCAGAAAGGAAGGCAGATGGGAGCATTATTCTCTGGATGAGAATAATTTAAAATCGCTTCAAGCGTTTGTAAACTCATGGCAGGTGCCGGATGATTTAGGGGGGTGCAGCGAATGATTTGGGACTTTATTCAAAATCAAATATTAGGTCTTAAATGGATTAACGTGTTAATCGGAAAATTGCTTACGATGTGCGGCTTGAACATCCAAGGCAGAATCGGAGGCAGCCTTCAGTTTTTCATTTATGACACAATTAAGATTTTCATTCTTTTGTCCTTCCTGATTTTCATTATTTCTTATATCCAAAGCTACTTTCCACCGGAACGAACTAAAAAGATACTGGGCAGGTTCCACGGAATATGGGCAAATTGCCTTGCGGCTCTGCTCGGAACGATAACACCCTTTTGCTCGTGTTCATCCATACCGCTGTTTATAGGATTTACAAGTGCCGGACTTCCGGTTGGCGTTACTTTTTCCTTCCTGATATCATCTCCGCTGGTTGACTTAGGCTCGCTGATTCTTTTAACCAGCGTGTTCGGCTGGCAAATAGCCATATCTTACGTTGTAGTCGGGCTGATTTTAGCGGTAATCGGAGGGTCTCTTATTGAGAAGCTGCACATGGAAAAATATCTGGAGGACTTTGTTAAAAGTGCAGCTGCCTTTGATATTGACGCACCGTCCATATCGGTAAAAGAAAGGCTGTCTTATGCAAAAGGCCGTATGATGGAAACTGTAAAGAAAGTGTTCTGGTACGTTATTATAGGCGTAAGCATCGGAGCACTGATCCATAACTGGATACCGGCAAGCTTTATACAGGCGGTACTTGGCAGCAAAAATCCCTTCTCAGTAATTATTGCAACCGCCATCGGCATCCCCATGTATGCGGACATCTTCGGCACTATTCCGATTGCGGAAGCCCTGTACGGAAAAGGAGTTGGCCTTGGCACGATACTTTCTTTCATGATGGGAGTAACCGCACTTTCGCTGCCTTCAATGATTATGCTGAGGAAAGCCGTTAAGCCTAAGCTTCTCGGCGTGTTTGTTGCCATTGTATCAATAGGCATTATAATAATCGGTTACACATTTAACGCATTTCAATTTCTGTTTTAGGAGGTATTTATTATGTCTTTGTTTAAGAAAAAACCATGTTGTAATATAGATGCAGCAAAAATTGAGAAAGCAAATAACGAAAAAAGCACCGGCGCTAAAGTCAAAATCCTTGGCGGAGGCTGTGCAAAATGCAATCAGCTGGAGGCAAACACCCTAAAGGCGCTTGAGCAGCTTGGACTGGATACCACTATTGACCATGTAAAAGACTTTAGCCAAATAGCTTCTTACGGCGTTATGACAACCCCTGCAATTGTATATAACGGCAAAGTGCTTTCCTATGGCAAGGTGTTAAGCGCAGATGAAATTGCTGCTCTTATCAAGGCTCAATGAGGGATTTAAAGGCTTTAATGAGGAACTCCAAAGGCTTAAAAGCTTAATAAGAATATTAAAGCTTAATGAGGAATTTTACCCACAAGGGTTCCCCGATACAAAGCACAAAAAAACCGGAGAAATCTCCGGTTTTTTTTGTGCCGTATGGCACACTTGTTATTTTATTAGCTAAGCATAGAAAGGCTCTCTATGCTTCTTTTTATAAATTCGTTCAGTTCTAAAGCGGAAAGAGGCTGATCTGCCAAACGGGCAAGATCATATATTTGCTTAGCAATAATTCCTGCTTTTTCATCTTCCATATTAACTAAACTTCCGACAAGGCTGTTGCCCAGATTTATAAGAAGCGTTTTATTTTCTGGAAATTCCATTCCGCCGCCCATAACCTGTGACATCATCTTCATCCTGCGTTCATATTCATTTGACATAACAAATGCCGGTATTTCCTTATTCTTAAGTACCTGCGCATCCAGAAGCGCACCTTCGGGAAGCACCTTTTTAAATATTGCTTTGACTTTTTCAGCGTCTGCTCCCTCTTCCTGGCTTTTGAAGCTGTCCGGAGTTACCGAGTCAATGCTCATAAACTTAATGCCTTCATTTTTATATTCCAAGAACTGAACAAAGGTAGAATCTATAAGACCCGGCAAAAGCATTACCTCTATGCCTTGATCGCTGAACATGTTAAGGTACTGAAGCTGATAATCCGAACTGGTTGCATAATAAACTTCCTTTTTATCTTCTCCCAAATACTCTTTCAGTGTGACATATCTTTCAAGAGTAGTCTTGAATATAAGGCAGTCACCTACTTTTGTATAGAATTTAGGATCGCTCATGCAGCCATATTTAACAAAGCCGTTAATGTCCTCCCAATATTTTTCATAGGTTTCCTTTTCGTTTTTAAACAGCTCCGTAAGCTTGTCTGCAACTTTTTTTACAATGTGGTCTGAAATCTTTGTTACGGTTTTATCATTCTGCAAAAAGCTTCTGGAAACATTCAAAGGCATATCGGGGCAATCGATAACGCCCTTTAACATGAGCAGAAATTCAGGTATTATCTCCCTTATGTTGTCTGCTACAAAAACCTGATTGTTATACAGCTTAACCGGACCTCCCACAAGGTTTGTGGGGTTCTTTTCAACCACCGGGAAATAAAGAATGCCCTTTAAATTAAAAGGATAATCGGTATTAAGGTGAATCCAGAAAAGCGGTTCATCAAAACGGTTAAATACTTTCTTGTAGAAATTCTTATATTCATCATCTGTACATTGAGAAGGAGCTTTCATCCATAAAGGCAGAACCTCATTAACCATTGTTCCCTTATCCTCTCCTGCCTGATAGCAGAAAATAGGGACAGGCAAAAAGGAACAGTACTTATCCAAAATGCCCCGGATTGTTGATATAGAAAGATACTCCTCGTCCTCGTCGTTTATATGCAGAATAACGTCAGTTCCTCTAAAAGCTCTGGTGCCCTCGCCCATCTCATACTCGGTACCGCCGTCACAGCTCCAATGAGCCGGTTTAGCTCCCTCTGCAAAGGACAAGCTTTCAATTTCGACATTGCCCGATACCATAAAGGCTGAGAAAAAGCCCAAGCCAAAATGGCCGATAATCTGATTTGACGGGTCCTTGTCCTGATATTTATTTAAAAACTCCTCGGCGCCCGAAAAAGCAACCTGAGTAATATATTTTTCAATTTCGGAATCAGTCATACCTATTCCGTTGTCTGTTACGGTAATAGTTTTATTCGGCTTGTCCACAACAACATGAATTTCATATTCCTCGTCATCAGGAATTGCTGCCCCCGCATCCTTGACCTTTTTCATCTTTGTGACTGCATCACAGCCATTGGATACAAGTTCTCTTAAAAATATATCCTTGTCTGAATAAAGCCATTTTTTAATTATAGGAAAAATATTTTGTGTATGAATTGTAATATTACCTTTCATTAGTCAAACCTCCGATTATTTTATCAGGCGTAAACCAAAGGGCTTCGGGCGGTTTGCCCAAAGCCCTTTTATTACATTGGTTAATTATTTAGCACATTCTTCGACTGCGACTGCAACCGCAACCGTTGCGCCGACCATGGGGTTGTTGCCCATACCGATAAGTCCCATCATTTCAACATGAGCAGGAACTGAAGATGAGCCTGCAAACTGTGCGTCAGAATGCATTCTGCCCATAGTATCGGTCATGCCGTAGGAAGCAGGGCCTGCTCCCATATTGTCTGGGTGAAGTGTTCTGCCTGTGCCGCCACCGGATGCAACTGAGAAGTATTTCTTGCCAAGAGCAACACATTCCTTCTTATATGTACCTGCAACGGGGTGCTGGAATCTTGTGGGGTTAGTTGAGTTACCTGTAATAGATACGTCAACGCCTTCTTTATGCATAATAGCAACGCCTTCACGCACGTCATCTGCGCCGTAGCAGCGAACATTTGCTCTGTCCCCTTCTGAATAAGCCTTTTCATGTACAATTTTAAGTTCGCCTGTATAGTAATCAAATTCTGTTTCAACAAAGGTGAAACCGTTGATTCTTGAAATTATCTGTGCTGCATCTTTTCCAAGACCGTTAAGAATTACTCTTAAAGGCTCTTTTCTTACCTTGTTAGCTGACTTAGCTATACCGATAGCACCTTCAGCTGCCGCAAAAGATTCATGTCCTGCTAAGAAAGCAAAGCACTTTGTATCTTCTCTTAAAAGCATAGCAGCGAGATTGCCGTGTCCAAGGCCAACCTTTCTGTCATCAGCTACAGAACCGGGAATACAGAATGACTGTAATCCTTCTCCGATAACTTCGGCAGCTTCGGCAGCGGTCTTTACGCCCTTCTTTATAGCAATTGCCGCACCTACTGTATATGCCCAGCAAGCGTTATCAAAGCAAATAGGCTGTATACCTCTTACTATGGCAGCAACGTCAATGCCCTTTTCGTCGCAAATCTTTTTTGCGTCTTCAATAGAAGCTATAGAATACTTATTCAAAGCTTCGTTAATTTGTTTTATTCTTCTTTCGTAACTTTCAAATAAAGCCATTTTAAGCATCCTCCTTATTCTTCTCTTGGGTCTATTACTTTTGCTGCTTCGTCAAAGCGTCCATACTGTCCGGAAGCTTTCTTTAAAGCTTCGTCAGCAGGAATGCCTTTTTTTATCATATCCATCATCTTTCCAAGATGAACAAATTTATATCCGATTACGCAGTTTTCATTATCCAATGCTACTTTAGTTATGTAACCTTCGGCAAGCTCTAAGTATCTAACGCCCTTAGCCTTTGTTGAGAAAATAGTCCCAATCTGGCTTCTTAAGCCTTTGCCAAGGTCCTCAAGTCCTGCACCAACGGGCAATCCGCCTTCGGAAAAAGCCGTCTGAGTTCTGCCATACACTATCTGCAAGAACAGTTCTCTCATAGCTGTGTTAATAGCATCACAAACGAGGTCAGTATTAAGTGCTTCAAGAATTGTCTTGCCGGGAAGGATTTCTCCTGCCATAGCTGCGGAATGAGTCATACCTGAACAGCCTGCTGTTTCAACTAAAGCCTCTTCAATTATACCTTCTTTAACATTTAATGTAAGTTTACATGTACCTTGTTGAGGAGCGCACCAGCCGATACCGTGAGTAAGGCCGGAAATGTCCTTAATTTCTTTTGCCTTTGTCCACTGTCCTTCCTGTGGAATAGGAGCACTTTGATGACGTGCATCTTTCTTTACCACGCACATCTGTTCAACTTCGTGTGAATAATTCATATGAAAACTCCTTTCAAAATTCTTGTCATATTCTATCACTTGTATAAAAATATATCAAGTATTTTTTCCTTTTTTCGTGATTTTTCCTCATTATAAAAAAAGAATGATGAATAAACAATGAAAAATTCACTGCTTATTCATCATACATGCCAAAAATATTAAAAGCCGCCATCTATAATTATGTTATGAGCCTCCTCAACTTCTGATTGAGGCACCAGTATTTCATATACGTTGGCTTCTCCTTCAGGAGCTTTATTTATCGGCCTAACCTTAACAAGCACTCCGGATGCTTCCAAAAGTTTTTGAAGAGCCTCCGCAGCTTCCTTGTTTTGTGCCATATACACAACAGTCCACATAGTGGACACCTCCGCATCTATACCTAAAAAGGTATTTTACTTTAAGGCAAAAAAGATTTATATTATGCTCATCTGAATTTTAGGGAGTACTGATTAATAGAAAATCACAAGGCGTCAAATATTGTTTTTATAAAAGTACAACCCTTAAAAAATTTTTTAAAAGCATAATAAATTTATAAATAAGATTCTTCGATTCTTGATTATACCCTAAAAGCAGGAAAAAATCAATACTTTTTATTTTCAGGGTGTATGCCAAGAGCTTCAGCTTCTAAAATAAATTCATTACTTCCCGAAACATAGTATGTTGTTTGTATTATTTTGTGGGGCGTTTTTATATATAACGGATACCCACCAATGTGCTTTCTTACTACCGGATTCAGCTCGTCAAGCCTTGATAAATCAGAAGCTTCCAATATAAAAGGCTCGGTATTTTGCTCCTTTAATGCAACAAATGAATCCGCAGTTAATTCACAGGTTCCGTCGTCGCGATAGTTTATATGACCTCTGGCAAAGATTGGTGAGTCAACATTAAGGATTTTCTCATATGTTTTTAAAACCTTCGGAAAAACAATGACCCTTAAATTACCTGTTGCATCCTCCAAATTGATAAAGGCCATTATAGTCCCTGACTTAGTAATTTTCTCCTTCTTATCAGAAACCAATCCGCAAACAGTTACTCTCTCGCCGTCTTTTACCTGAAGCTGCGAAAACTCACCTTCAGAAAACATTGCCGCGCTCTCGGATAAAACGCTAATGTTAATACAGCTTGCCTGCCTTATCTGCGATGCATATTGGAGAAGCGGATGGCCTGACAAATATAAGCCCGTCGCTTCCTTCTCCATTGTAAGCTTTATCTTTAAATCATATTCGGGAATATTGGGAAACTCATCCCTTGGCTCTTCCTCCGAATCCTCAAAAAAGGAAATCTGACCTTCTAAGTTATTTTTAATATCTTTCGAAGTACCTGAAAGTGCGCCTTCATACACAGCTAAAAGCTGCGCTCTGTTTGCTCCGGTAAAATCAAAGGCTCCGCTTTTTATCATTCCTTCCAAAGCTCTTTTGTTAAGGTCAGAAGCTCTCATTCTACGGCAAAAATCATAAAGTCCCGTAAAGTCGCCATGCTCTTTTCTCTCTTCAACACATTCTTTTATAAAGCTTCTTCCTACGTTCTTTATTGCAGACAAGGAATAACGTACCAAGCCCTCTTCAACGGAAAATAAATCGCTGCTTTTATTAATATCAGGCGGAAGTACTTTAATACCCATTTCACTGCAGCTTTGAGTATAACCCGATACCTTGTCGGAACTTCCCTGCTCACTTGTCAGCATGGCTGCCATAAATTCAACCGGATAATAATATTTGAGATAAGCTGTCTGATAAGCTATTACAGCGTATACCGTTGCATGTGATTTGTTGAAGGCATACTTTGCAAAGTCAGTCATCTCATCAAAAATTTCACCCGCTGCCTTTTCATCAACACCTCTTGACAATGCGCCCGGCACATTTTCTTCTTTGGAGCCGTAAATGAAGTTCTTTCTTTCCTTCTCCATTACGTCCATTTTCTTTTTACTCATAGCACGTCTAACCAAGTCAGCTCTGCCAAGGCTGTATCCGCCAAGCTCCCTTACAATCTGCATTACCTGCTCCTGATATACGATACAACCGTACGTCATATCCAGTATTGGCTCAAGCAACGGTGTTTTATACTTTATGTCACCTTTATTTTTATTTTCAATATATCTGGGTATAAAATCCATAGGACCCGGACGATACAAAGATATCCCGGCAATAACGTCCTCAAGACTTGTGGGGGCAAGCTCTTTCATAAAGCTTGTCATCCCCCGGCTTTCAAGCTGGAACACACCTGAAGTATCTCCTTTGGCAATCAATGAATATACCTGTGGTATATTGTAGTCAATAGCATCTATATCTATCTCTATGCCCTTTGCTGCTTTTATATTCGCAATAGCATCTCTTATCACGGTCAGGGTTCTAAGACCCAAAAAGTCCATTTTCAAAACGCCCAGCTTTTCTAAGTTACCCATAGCAAACTGAGTGGTGATGACATCATCATTAAGCTGAAGCGGCACTCTTTCATAAACCGGTTCATCAGTTATGACTACTCCGGCAGCGTGAGTTGAAGTATGCCGCGGCATACCTTCTAACGCCATAGCGGTATCAAGCAGCTTTTTAATTTCTTCGTTTACCTCATAGACCTCTTTAAGCTTAGGGCTTGTTTTAAGCGCCTTACCGATAGTCATTTTAAGCTCATTGGGAATCATCTTTGCCACAGCATCAACTTCAGAATATCCAACTCCCAAAGCCCTGCCTACATCCCTGACTGCACCCCTTGCAGCCATAGTACCGAAAGCAATTATCTGCGCTACGTGGTCTGCCCCGTACCGCCTGTTTACATATTCTATAACTTCTCCTCTGCGTTCATAGCAAAAGTCTATATCCACATCAGGCATGCTGATTCTTTCAACATTTAAGAATCTCTCAAACAGCAAATTGTATCTTATGGGGTCAACATTGGTTATATGTAGAGTATAAGCAACCATGCTACCCGCGGCACTACCTCTGCCCGGCCCTACCATAATTTTCTGGCTTCTTGCAAACCTTATGAAGTCCCATACAATTAAAAAGTAATCTGTATAGCCCATAGAAGAAATTACATCAAGCTCATAATTCAATCTGTCAAGGTATATTTTGTCACAGTTTTCTCCATATCTTTCTTTAAGGCCCTCACTGCACAGCTCTCTCAAATATTGCTCGCTGGTCTTCCCTTCCGGCACGTCAAAATTAGGCAGATGTGATTTGGAAAAGTCAAATTCCACATTGCACATCTCGGCTATTTTTTCAGTGTTATCTAAGCACTCGGGAATATAAGAAAAAAGCTCCCTCATTTCATCTTCTGTTTTCAGATAAAACTCTTCCGTAGACATCCTCATTCTGTTTTCTTCATCTACTGTATGTCCGGTTTGAATACAAAGCAAAACGTCCTGATACTTTGCGTCCTTCTTTTCTATGTAATGAACATCGTTAGTGCAGACAAGCTTGGTGTTTGTTTCTCTTGCAAGAGAAATAAGCATCGGATTAAGCTCCCGCTGCTCCGGTATTCCATGGTCCTGAAGCTCCAGATAAAAATTCTCCGGGCCAAATATTTCTTTATATTCATTAAGACGCTTTAAAGCACCTTCTTTATCTCCGTTTAAAAGCGCATAGGGGATATCACCTTTAAGGCAAGCGGAAAGCGCAATAATTCCTTCGCCATGCTCCCTTAAAAGTTCCATGTCTATTCTGGGTTTATAATAAAAACCTTCCGTAAACCCGGCGCTTGACAAATACATTATGTTGTTATAGCCTTCCTGATTCTTAGCAAGAAGCACCAGGTGGCCATACTTATTATCAATGCCGGATTCTTTATCAAAACGTGTTCTTTTAGCTGTGTAGAGCTCACACCCTATTATAGGGTGAATGCCCCTGTCCTTAGCCGCCTGATAAAAGTCAATTACCCCGTACATGGCTCCGTGGTCTGTAATGGCAACATGCTTCATTCCAAGCTCTTTTGCCCTGTCAAGAAGATCATTTATCCTGCAGGCGCCATCAAGAAGACTATATTCAGTATGTAAATGTAAATGAACAAAGCTCATCTAAGTTCCCTCGCAATATCAGATATCTTCTTTAATCTATGGTTAACACCGGACCTACTCAGGCCTGACAAAACAGCTAACTTTGCTAAGCTTTCGTCCGGATTTGCCAGCCTTAATAATGCCATTTCCTGAAGCTGATCATCAATGGCATCAAGACCAATGGTGGTCATTATGATTTCAATATCCCTTATTGACTCGCTGGCTGCATCGTTAGTTTTTTGCATATTTGCAACTTCGCAGTTAGTCATCCGGTTAATCTGATTTTTTTCTTCCTTTTCAATTTTTATGTTCATAAATTCCATAAGGGATTTATGCGCCCCGATAATGTTTAAAACAGTCTCTATGCTTTCAAAGCTTTTAAAGTACAAAACATAGTATTTCTGCCTTTTTATAATTTTAGGACTTTCGTCAAAGAAATCCAGTACCGAAGAAAGATCCTCTACAGCCTGCGCACGCTTGGCCACAAATTCAAGGTGATATGTTTTCTCCGGCTCTAGCATTAGTCCTCCGCCAAGGAAAGCACCTTTTACAAAGCTTTTAACGCAGCAGGACTCCTTAAGAATTTCAGAGCTTATTTCAAAATCTGCCTTTAGTGCGGAATTTGTTTTCTTTAGTCCTTTTAATATAATGTCAGCATCTTTTTCTTCATAATACAAAGAGAAGCACTTTCCGCCCCTTCCTGTATTTGCCGGGCTTAGAAGCCCGTCTTTAAGTCCGAACACCTTTTTGCATAAAAAAGATACCCGTTTGCCTGTTCTGTCACTATCTACAATAAACCTGCCGCCTGTGTCTGTAATTTTGAGTGTAAAAGAAGCAATGCCTGCAAGTTCTGCAAGCATACAGCATTTCTTTTTAGTATCAAGTAAAAAAAGCTCGTCTTTTACCGCCGATGAAAACGACATAAGACCACCTACTTTTTGTCTTTATCTCTATGTGAAGTATTAACCTTATAGCCTGCTTTCATAAGATAGCAGCCCAGCCATTCGGCAATTGCCACACTTCTGTGTCTGCCTCCGGTGCAGCCTATAGCTATAACTAAATTCGTTTTTCCTTCGTCAGAATAATTCGGCACAAGAAAGTCCATCATATCAGCCAACTTGTCCGTAAATGTTTTAGTAATTTCACTGGCAAATACATAATCCGCCACGCTCTTATCCGTGCCGTTTAAATGCTTCAGCTCCGGCTCATAAAAAGGATTCGGCAAAAATCTGACATCAAAAACCAAGTCGGCATCAAGTGCCATACCGAATTTGAATCCGAAAGACTCCACTTCGATTTCCAAAGTTCCTTGCTCGCTTCCGGCTGAATAAAGGTTCATAAGCCTTTTTTTAAGACCTGATAGCGGCATATTTGACGTATCTACAATATGGTCGGACATTGCCTTAATGGGAGCTAAAAGCTCCCTTTCTTTTTCAATACCCTCCATAACGTTTCCTTCTCCGGCCAGGGGATGCTTCCTTCTGGTCTCTTTGTATCTTTTAATAAGGGTATCGTCGCTGCAGTCAAGAAACAAAATTTCATACTCATAGCCGTTCTTTCGAAGCGTCTGAAGCTCTGTTTCCATTTGCTCAAAGAGGTATCCTCCCCGAAGGTCCATAACCAATGCAACTTTTTCAAGTTTGCCTGCGGAATGCCGGCAAATATCTGCAAATTTATCTATAAGTATAGGTGGAAGATTATCTATGCAGTAATAGCCCATATCTTCCATACAGTGAATAGCCTGAGTTTTTCCTGCTCCGCTTATACCTGTTACTATTACAAAACTCATTAATCTATTCCTCCATTCCTATAACTCTTACTTCCTTTTCAAGCATAACCCCGTCTTTTTCAAAGACGGTTTTTTGAATATGTTTTATAAGGTCTAGTACATCCTTAGACGTTGCTCCGCCGACATTTATTATAAAGCCCGCATGAAGGTCGGAAACCTCGGCTCCACCTATTCTGCACCCTTTGAGTCCTGCGCCTTCAATAAGTGCACCGGCAAAATATCCTTCGGGTCTTTTAAAAATACTGCCTGCACTTGGGTAAGATAACGGCTGCTTTTCTCTCCTGCTTTTTGCGAGCATTGCCATTTTTTCTTTGATTTCTTTTTCGCTGCCTTTTTTAAGCTTTAAAACAGCACCGGTTATTAAATAGTCTTTTCCCGTATAAAAGCTTTTACGTTTTCCGAACTCATTATCAGTTACTTCGTGTTCCTCACCGTTTTCATCCAAATAAAAGCTTTTAATTACAACATGGCTCATCTCTCCGCCGTAAGCACCTGCGTTCATGAATATTGCACCCCCAAGGCTTCCGGGTATTCCGGATGCAAATTCCAGTCCGGTAAGAGAATTTTCCGCTGCAAACTGTGCCAGATGAGTCAAAGAAACTCCGGCATCCGCAAAGAGCAATTCGCCCTCTGATTTAACAAAGTCAAAGCCTTGAGATAATATTATAACTAGGGTATCTATACCACTATCACTGACAAGCACATTAGAGCATTTCCCAAGAATTATGGGCTTTATACCTTCACTTTTGCACAGCTTTATAATTTCCTTAATTTCTTCTTTATTTTTCGGGCACGCCAGATACCTTGCAGGGCCACCTGTTTTAAAGGTGGTATACTCTGACATTAGTGCGTTTTCCTCTGCGGTTGTAATATTTTTCAGTTTGTCAAAAAAAGTATCCATGGTGCCTCCCTTAAACTAATTAATGCTTACCTAAAAATGCAGCACCTATAAGACCCGCATCATTGCCAAGACGTGCAATTTCCAATCTTGTCTGGTCAACGTCCTTGCTATAGCGGTATTTTTCTACAAATTCAGTAATGGGCTTTAAAATAGTATCGCCCTCTTTACTTATTGCACCGCCGATTGCAAGAACTTCAGGCTGAAATATGTTTACAATGTTAGTAATACCCTCAGAAACATACCCTATCCATTCATCTACGATCTTTTTACCTAATTCATCACCGTCTTTAGCAGCAAGGAAAGCGGTTTTTCCGCCTACTTCTTCAAGGTTATTTTTGCAAAGTGATGCAAGGTAAGAATTGGGGTTTTCTAATATTGCCTGCTTAGTCGCATCAATAAGTCCTGTTACGGACGCATAAGCTTCATAGCAGCCTTTTCTTCCGCAGGTACACTTCTTCCCGCCCTTGACTAATGTCATATGACCCAATTCGCCTCCGGCTCCGTTAAATCCGGAAAACAGCTTACCGTCAATTATAATGCCTCCGCCAACGCCTGTGCCGAGAGTTACAAAAACAAAACTTTTCATGTCTTTTTTAAGCATTACATATTCACCAAGGGCGGCACAGTCGGCATCGTTTCCCATATATATAGGCTTATTTATATATTTCTGCATTTCGGATCTGATGGGTGTATTTCTAAAGTTAATGTTATTTGCATAGACAATTATGCCTCTGTTATTGTCAATTGTACCCGGGCTTCCTATTCCGACAGACTCTATATCATCCATTGATACTCCGGCCGTTTCAGCAGCTTCTATAGCACACAATGCCATATCCTTTGCAATTTCCTCGTAACCTCTATGTGCAAGAGTAGGTCTCTGTGCTCTGTTAATTATCTTGCCGTCCTCGTCTACAAGACCTGCTTTTATATTTGTGCCTCCAAGATCTATTGCTAAGTACATTATTATTCCTCCAGTTTATCATATAGAATTGCATTTATTAATTTTCTGATTCTTCTTCGTCATCTTTATGACTTAGTGTATATTCCATTTGCTTTGTTATACGCTCAGACAGTTCTTCTGCCGCATTAAAGCCCATTTTTTTCTGTCTGTTATTCATAGCCGCAACTTCAACAATTACGGCCAGATTTCTGCCCGGGCGAATAGGTACTGTTATAGACGGGATTTTTATTCCCAGAATATCTGTTGTTTCATCTTCAATACCCAAGCGGTCATATGCTTTATCTTTATTCCACTGTTCAATATGTATGATTAAATCAATTTTTTCTGTTTCCTTAACTGCACCCATACCAAAAATCTTGCGTACGTCAACTATTCCGATACCTCTGATTTCAATAAAGTGCCTGATAATTTCCGGGGCGGTTCCCACAACGGATATGGAAGATACTTTTTTAATTTCGACTGCATCGTCCGCTACCAGACGGTGACCTCTTTTCACAAGCTCTACAGCCGTTTCACTCTTGCCTACGCCGCTTTCTCCAAGTATCAGTACTCCTTCGCCGTAAACCTCAACAAGAACGCCGTGGCGAGTAATTCTGGGCGCCAGTTCAACATTAAGCCATGCAATTAAAGTGCTCATAAAAACAGAGGTTCCCTTTGGCGTTCTGTATAAAGGCACTCCAAATTTCTTTGCTGCCTCAAGAAGTTCCGGAAAAACGTCAAGCTCTCTGGTTATTATGACAGCAGGCAGCTTGCATGCAAAAAGCTTATCCAAAACTTCTTTTCGAAGCTGCGGTGTTAAACTTCCAAGATAACTGTGCTCGACCTTACCCAAAATCTGAATTCTGGTATTGTCAAAGAAATCAAAATATTCTATGGCAAGCTGTATGCCGGGTCTGTATATATCTGAGTTTTTAATCTTTACTTTTTCTACATCCTTTTGTTCATGAAGGATCTCAAGCTCAAAGTGATCCACCATTTTTCTCAAAGGTACGGAAAATGCCTGATCCATGTTAATCGCCCCATCTTTTTATGATATTGTTATCTTAACCGTATTCTTTTTCCCACTACCGTCAGTTGCCGTCGCTGTTATCGTAACAGTACCTGACCTTCCGTTTAATGTAACAAGCCCGTTTTCATCTACAGTCGCATATCTTGTATTACTTACGCTCCACACCACATTATCTCCTGCCGGAGCCGGGTATGTTTTAGCGGTAAACTGAATCTCGGCATACTTGCTTTCAACAAAGGTCTGTCCTGTTACATCACTGTCATCCTTTAAAATTCTCACGCTTTCTGCTACCGGTCTTACTGTGATTACAGCAGAGCCTGATACATAGCTTCCGTCCTCAGAAGTTGCTGTTATGGTAACCGTTTCAATATTCTCTATTGATTTTGCCGTTACTTTTCCGGAGCTTGATACCGTTGCTAACTCAGCGTCTGATGAAGACCATGTGACTTTTTTGTTCGTGGCATTATCAGGAGAAGTGTTTGCTTGAAGGGTTATACTTTTCCCCTCCGCAACATCGGTTGACCCTGTAATATTTATTTCTTTTGCTAATATTGCTACATTAATTGTTACTGTTGCCGCTTTCTTAGAGCCGTCCGCAGCTGTAGCCGTGATCTTAACCATACCGGTTTTTAGTCCGGTCACAGTTACAAGTCCATTCTCATCCACTGTTGCAACCTTTGTGTTGTTTGAACTCCATGTGACTAAATTCGATGCATCAGAAGGGTCGGTATATGCCCCCAGCTGCAGCGTTTTTTCCTCTGAACCTAAATCTATTCCAAGTGTGCCTCCCGTTACGTCTTTATCACGGCAGGTTATATAAACTTTAGTTGTAACAGGCGTTACTTTGATTGTTATTTCGCCTTTAATGAAGCTTCCGTCAGCAGCAGTTGCTGTTATAACGGCAGAGCTTATCTGTGATACATTCCTCGCCGTTACCTTCCCTGAGCTTGATACAGTCGCTACGCTTGTATCTGATGATGTCCATGTAACCCTTTTGCTGGTAGCGCCCAGCGGCAGCACATCAGCAGTTAAAGTAATGCTTTTTCCTGCAGCAACCTCGGTGCTTCCCTCAATATTTATTTCCTTTACCAATGTAGCAACATTTATTTCAACTGACGCATATTTTCTGCTACCGTCAGAAGCCAAAGCAGTAATTGTGACTTTTCCGGACTTTCCACCTATAGCTGTCACTAAACCGTTTTCATCAACAGCTGCAATTTTTGAGTTATTTGAACTCCATGTAACTAATTTTGAAGCGTCAGAAGGGTCAGTATATGCCCCCAGCTGCAGCGTTTTTTCCTCTGAACCTAAATCTATTCCAAGTGTGCCTCCCGTTACGTCTTTATCACAGCAGGTTATATAAACTTTAGTTGTAACAGGCATTACTGTAATTGTTATTTCACCTTTAATGAAGCTTCCGTCAGCAGCGGTTGCTGTTATAACGGCTGAGCTTATCTTTGATACATTTTTTGCAGTTACTTTTCCTGAGCTTGATACAGTTGCTACACTTGTGTCCGATGATGTCCATGTAACCTTTTTGCTTGTAGCGCCCAGCGGCAGCATATTAGCAGTCAAGGTAATGCTTTTTCCGGCAGCAACCTCGGTGCTTCCCTCAATATTTATTTCCTTTACCAATGTTGCAATATTTATTTCTACTGAAGCATATTTTCCGCTGCCATCGGTTGCCAAAGCTTTAATTATGACTTTACCGGACAGACCTAAAGCTGTTACTAAACCGTTTTTATCCACTGTTGCAATTTTACAGTTGCTTGAACTCCATGTAACATTATCACCGGCTTCATCGGGGAATGTGTGAGCTTGCAGCATAATTGTTTTGTCCGGAAGTCCCATATCTATTGCAAGAGTTTTAACTATATCATTGCTGCTTTCTCCGGTAATATTTACGCTTGTGCATGTAGGGATTACGGTCATCTTTATTACGGCATTTATACTGTTATCGTCATAAGCATAAGCCGTAACAAAGCACTCACCTATAGCTCTTGCGGTAATTTTACCTGTTGAACTTACCTGTGCAACTCCTGTATCGGAAGATACCCATTTAACTGTTGTCTTGCCGGGGGCACCTGTTCCATTCTGAACCTGAATTACCGGGTACAGGCTTTGCCCCTTTGAAAGGGTAATCTCTGTTTTATCGGTAACCAGCCTTCTGTTTTTAACTGTTAAGGTACATGAGCTATGTATGGTTCCGTTTTCAGCATATGCGGTAATTACCGCGCTGCCCGCTGCTTTTGCAGTTACTATGCCTTCCGAGCTAACACCGGCAACACTATCGTTACTGCTTGACCAAGTTATATTTTGGTTAGTTGCCTCATTTGGAAATGCAGAAGCATTAATTTTCTTTTCTTCTCCTGTTATAAGGCAAAGCCCTGTATTATCTAAAGCTACTTCCGTTACCGGAACATAAGCTGAAACCTCTACTGCTATTTGGGGAGTGGCATCTTTTGATATTCTGTAATAGATGCCGTTATTTTGCACTATTACATATTCGTCTGTTTTTTTGGTATTACCGTTAAAGCTGACCTGGTACTTATATTCCCCGGGCGTATGTTCCTTAAAGGTTTCACACGTAACCTTTTCAATATTAAAGGTCACAGGTGAGTCATCTTCATCAACTGCACCTAAGGCAGAAGGAAAGAGCTTTAAAATATCGCTTTCAGAATATGTTTTGTTTACCTCAACTTTCAAAATATCGGAAAATCCCTTAATTTCTTTTGTTACTATCACTGTAACTTTGCCTTTTACGTCAGCTCCTAAAGTGTACTCATTGTTATTATATATAATAGTCTTAATTTTTCCGTCAAGACTTATTGTTCCGTCAATTACCGCTTCAAAATTGTATGTACCTTCCGTATTATCAACAAAACCAACACTTTCCCAGTACTTAACAGGTATTAAAATAGTATCTTCATCTGTAATGTTAGCTGTTAACTCAGTCGGAAGCAGAGAAGCAATTTCGGGTTTTGTCTTTCCTTTCTGAGCATAGAAGGTTTCCGCATCATCTACCGATGCTATTTCAGCTAAAACCTTAACGACTGCCGTGAGTTTTATATCATCAGACAGCTTGTATTCATTTTCCCCATAAGAAAGCAGCAGGTAGCCGTCTTTTTCTTCGCCGTCAAAAGCAGCTGTAAAAGTATAATTTCCGGCTGCATTTGCATTGAAGTTATCACAAGTCCAGCTCTTCACACTCAATGTACCCTTATTGCCGCCTTTATCTAAAAACTCTATCGAATTAGGAAGCAGTGCTTTCGCTTGCTCAAAAGTTTTTCCGACACTTATTCTGACATCTGACACCGGGGTTAAGGAATCAATTACTCCTGTTACCCGGACTTGCCCGATAGCTATAGTATCTTGACAAAGCTTATAATATTTATCCCCGGCACTTATTATTTTATAGCCGGCTTTTTCTTCTCCGCCAAATAATGCACTGAAATTATAAATTCCGGGAGCAAGTGAATTAAACCCGTCACAGCTCCATGAGGAAACAGTCAAGGTTACACTGTCGCCCTTGTTATCCAAAGCAGTTAAATCAGATGCAAGAATTTTAATTGCATCTTGGGCGCTTGTACACTGGTCAACTTTTATACCTTCAGCATTTTGAATTGAAGTAATGGTGCTTATAAGCGTTACTTTTTGCCCTGGCATTTTATCTAAGTTAATTTTATATCTAAACCCGTCTACACCCTCTGCAACAATATACTCGGGAGCAGTGTCTATTGCATTAAATGCAGCCTTAAAGATATAGTCGCCTTTAGAATTTGCATCGTAATTATCACAAGACCATGATAAAGGTGTAAAGCTTACACTATTCCCGAATATGTCCTGAGCTTTTAGTGTATCGGAAAGCATCAAAATAGCAGCATCCTTGTCCGAAAAAACGTCGGCAAGCACCGTCTTTAGCTCATCAAATCCTTCTAGCTCGGCTATCGCTGATACCTTTACAGATACGGTAAGTTCATTAGGAACCTTATAATTTACACCGTTTACATTAACAACCGTGTAATTTTCAAATTTAGCAGTATCCCCGTCAAATGATGCCGTAAACTCAAAATTGCCGGCGGAATTGTTTACATAGCTTCCGCAGCTCCACCCTTTAACCGGTATACTTAAAGCATTATTACCCGAATCAAGCGCTCCTGCTGCGTTCGGCAAAAGATTAATCACATCCAAAACAGTTTTACCTGCGTCAATTGTAACGTCATCTAATTTGTCAAAGCTTTTAATCAGTCCGTAAACATCGACGGAAACCCAAGCAGCAGCCGAATCTGGAAGACGGTATCTGACATTGCCTATTGTAATCAATTTATAATTTGCCCCTTGAGGTCTTTCTCCGTCAAAATCCGCGTTAAAGTCAAAAATGCCCGGTGTGCCTTCCGAAAAGTTTTTGCAGCTGAAAGAACTTATACCTATTGTCAGTGTGTTGCCCTGTGAATCCACAGCTGTTACGCTGCCGGGCAGCAAGGCAGCAATGTCAGAAAGCGTTGCTCCCACATCCGTGCTTACTTCCTGCAAACTATTAACAGTTTTAATTAAACCTGTAAATTCGATTTCCGCTGTAAGATTTATGCCTTTTACCCCATACTTTTCATCAGGCAAAGTATCAACAGTTCCGGATACCGCTACCTTCCCCGGACTATCTAAACTTTTATTACTGTCCCATGTTACAGCGCTTACAGAAGAAGACCCGTCGACAAAAATCACTTTTACCTGCGAAGGCAACATTGAGGTATATTCTGTCCCTATGGGCACATCTTTTAAGCTGAATACAGCGTCTTCGCCTTCAATGGTTTTGACCGCTGTGATTATTTTTGACATATCATAGAAATAATTGCCCGGTATATCAGTACCACCAAGAATTGCTTTATAGGACGTGTAATCACTTTGAATAGCTGCATAAATTTCTTTCTTTATTGAAAAATCAAAAGAAAAGCTGCCGGACTCATCTGTCTGGAAAAAATTTATGTAGATAATATCATCTGGATTTATCGTGTCAAAGTCAAAAGGTGAATTTGTTTTTGCAACAGTCACAGAGACCGTTTCGCCCTCTGCAGGGTTCGTTATCTTGCCTGTTAATGTAAAAAACGTATAGGCGTCGTCCTCACCCTTAAAGTGAATGCTGACATTGCCGAAATCGGCAGCATCGGCAAAGGCTGAGAATGAAAAAGCAAAAAGCAATATTAATAGCATCATAAGCAATGCAAATACAACTTTTTTGGACATGTTAAACCTCCTATTTAAAGCCTTTTAACCCACAGAATATTCTATCATTTTTATCTATAATTGTCAATTTATATTATTAATGCTTTCTTTAATATTTCTATAAGCTATATTTTTTTAATTTTTGTTTTATGCTTTTTATTTTTATGCACTCTATGCATAGACCAATCTCCCAAATAAGAAAAAACATTCGTGTTTTATGTCAGATTTTAAATATATATTTTAAGAATGTCGAATTTTGTTTTTTTATTGGACTAATTCCTTTGTTTTCAATGGGTTTAAAAGTTATCCACAACCTATTTCATTTCAACTCGTTTAGATGTGGATAAGGTGCATAAATCGGTTGATAACTGCAATTTCAGGGGTTTTATTGGGGATAAAACCATCTTAAAAATAAATTTAGATTAAATGATAAATGTAAATTCCTGACATTTTTGTTAGAATTAGATTATGATTTTATGCGTGAAAGGAAATTTTTTACAGTATAAAACTATTGCTGGAAATTATTAAACTTGTAATTTTTTAAAATTTATGCTATAATATTAATTGAGCAAGACAGACAATCGCGGTGCGCATATGCGCAATGAGGAAAGTCCGGGCTCCGGGGCAAGGATGCCGGGTAACTCCCGGTGAAGGTAACTTTAAGGAAAGTGCAACAGAAATATACCGCCCTTAAGCATAAGAGAGTTAAAGCCGCATAGTTTAAAAAACGTAAAAGTGTGCTGTGCGTGTTTGATTCTCTTATGCTTAGGGGTAAGGTTGGAATGGTGAGGTAAGAGCTCACCGGCGCCTGGGTAATCAGGCGGCCATGTAAACCCCATCCGGAGCAACGCTGGCGTGGCGGAAAATGTTATAGACGGCCCGTCTCTTTTTCGGTCAGCGGCTTGAGCCATGCAGAGATGTACGGCCTAGATAGATGATTGTCCAACGACAGAACCCGGCTTATAGGCTTGCTCGTAAAAAAGAGGAGAAGCATAATTGCTTCTCCTCTTTTTTATATTTAGTGCTTTAGCAAAAAAAGGCGACCGAAGTCGCCTTTTTAATAACCGCCCGCATAGCGGGGCGGTTATTAAAACTTAAGTCGGAGTATCCACCTCGTGCTATAATAAGGATGTTCAAGTCAAATTATAAAACAAATAGTTTAGCACACGCTTATGTGTGCTATTTATCATAGTTTTATTCTTCTTACGGAAAGTGAATTGAGTACTACGCTGACTGAGCTTGCAGCCATAGCCGCCGCTGCGATTACAGGGCTTAAAAAGCCTAAGGCAGCTATCGGAATTCCAATAATGTTATAGAAAAATGCCCAGAACAGATTTTGCCTGATTTTTCGCATAGTAGCTCTGGCCAGTGCTACCGCTCTCGCTACGTCCTTCATATCGCTCTTCATTAAAACTACGTCACCGGTTTCAACCGCCACGTCAGTTCCCGAACCGACAGCTATACCTATATCGGCTTCAGCCAGAGCCGGAGCATCGTTTATACCGTCACCTGCCATTGCAACAATAAAGCCGTTATTCTTTAATTCCTTGATTTTATCTGCCTTTACGTCGGGCAGCGCTCTTGGAATGATATTAGTAATGCCTGCAATCTTCCCTATAGCCCCGGCTGTGCTGGCATTATCCCCGGTTAAGAGATAAGATACTATGCCCATACTTTTAAGCCTTTCAACAGCCTCTTTGGAGCTTTCCCGCACTTTATCGGATACTGCGATTATCCCGACAAACCTGCCATCCTTGGAAACGCACATAACAGTTTTTCCGCTTTGTTCATATTCATCGGTTTTGGCGAGCGTTACATCTGTGCCTTCCTTGGCAAGGAAGTCCTTTGTACCTATAAGAACTTTACTGCCGCCTACCACTGCGGATATTCCCATGCCTGCATGAGCTTTAAAATTCTGGATCTCCGATAAGCTGCCTAAGCCTTTCCCGTATTCAGCAACAGCCTGACCCAAAGGATGCTCGGACTTGGATTCTGCGGATGCGGCCAAAAGTACCAGTTCTTTTTCGTCAATTCCGACAGGCGAAACATCTGTTACCTCCAGTTTTCCTTCGGTTAGTGTACCTGTTTTATCAAAAACCACCGTATCTACTTTTGATAATCTCTCAAGATGTTCTCCGCCTTTAATCAGTATGCCGTGCTGGGCGCCTTTTCCTGTGCCGACCATTATTGCCGTCGGCGTTGCAAGACCTAATGCGCAGGGACACGAAATAACTAAAACAGCTACTCCGTGCATGACGGCAGCTTCACCTGTTGCACCTGCTAAAAGCCA
>JAUZPY010000100.1 GCA_030705805.1 Bacillota bacterium
CCTTTCGTATTTTAGACGGCACGCAAAGGTTTTCTACCTCCAGTATCGTATCCTCTGCTTTAGCATCTTCCTTTTCTACGCTGAAGCTGACGCTTCTGCCAACCATCATGGAAGACAGCTCTTCTTTAGTGGTATCGGCTATATTTACAGTGCCTATGCACTTTCCTTTTCTTAGCACCGTGCAGCGGTCGGCAACCTCCATGATTTCATTAAGCTTATGCGTAATGAAAAGAATTGATTTGCCCTCCTTAGTGAAGTTTCTCATAATTTGCATAAGCTCTTCTATTTCCTGAGGAGTAAGTACTGCCGTAGGTTCGTCGAAAATAAGAATTTCATTATCCCTGTAAAGCATCTTCAAAATTTCAACTCTCTGCTGCATACCAACTGAAATGTCTTCGATTTTGGCGTCAGGGTCTACTTTAAGGCCATACTTTTCGCTTAGCGCCATTATTTTTTCTCTGGCCTCCTGCTTTCTTAAAAAGCCTGCTTTATTAGGCTCTACTCCCAGTATTATGTTATCCAACACCGTAAACACTTCTACAAGTTTAAAATGCTGATGTACCATACCAATATGTAAATCATTAGCATCGTTTGGATCTTTAATAGCAACTGCTTGTCCGTTTTTCTTAATTATGCCTGCCTCCGGCTGATAAAGTCCAAAAAGAACGCTCATGAGAGTGGACTTGCCGGCGCCATTCTCACCCAAAAGAGCATGCACCTCGCCCTTTTTCAGCTGAAGTGTAATATCATCATTAGCGACAATCCCGGGAAATTCTTTCCTGATATTAAGCATTTCTATTACATATTCTTCCATAACTTACCCCTTTACTTTTATACTATTCTCCTTCAAATGATAAACGAGGGATTTTTTCTGTCCTTTAGTCTGGAAACAAGGCGTCCTTTCGCCTGTCAAGGGCGATAATGCGCCCGGGCAGGAAAAACCAAAAAGATGATCGTTAGTTTAGGCGGGGAATAATATTAAGCCCTATTTCTTTATTTTTCCTATAGATGCTTTTTATGGCAGGTCAATATAATTACAAGTGAAGGGATAGATTTAAACCTATCCCTTCAACTTTTTAATATGCTGTTAGCCTTGATAATCAACTTTTACAGAAACCTTCGGAGCAGTATCAGTAGCATTGGAAATCTTAAGAGTTCCTTTCTTCATGCTGTCAAATACCTTAGTGTACTGATCAACTGTAAAGGTCTTAAATCTCCATGAATCTTTTGCTGTAGGCAAGCCTACGCAGTCTTCAGCTGCACCCAAAACGGCTGTTGTGCCGCCTTTTGGCCACTTGCCGCTATTCTTATACAATTCGCCAAGAGCTATCTTTACAGACTGTGTAAGTCCCTTCATAGCAGATGTGATAATCGTTTTAGACTGTGATGCCTGGTCAACGTCAACACCTATAACCTTTTTGCCTGCCGCTTCCGCAGCTGCTGTTGCGCTAAGGTAAACGCCTCCGCCGCAGGAAAATACAACTTCTGTGCCTTCGGTATACCAGCCGGCCATTTTTGTTTTAATATCATCTGTCGGTGCGAAAGAGCCGCTGTACCAGTATTTTATAGATACATCTTTAGAATTGCCAAGCTCTTTTGCCGCAGCATCGGCACCCTGAACAAAGCCATATCCATAACGTACTACTGCAGGAACAGCCATGCCGCCTAAGAAACCGAGCTTTTTATAGCCGTCCATTACTGCGCCGTAGCCTGCCAGATATCCTGCCTGTTCTTCCTTGTAAAGGATACAATATACGTTAGAAGCTGTTTTGTAAACTGAATAATCAGCTGTATGTGGTTCACCATCTAAAAGGAGGAACTGAACATTAGGGTACGTGTTCTGTGCTTGATAGATGGCTTCCTCAAACAGATAGCCCGGGCAAACAACAACCTTTGCGCCCTTGTCTATAGCTGTGCCTATTGTTTCAACACGAGCTGCCGTGGAATCTTCAGAAGGACGATAGTAAGCATATGTAATGCCGTTATCCTTCGCATATGCCGTTACGCCTTCCCATGCTCCCTGATTAAAAGACTTGTCGTCAATGTTGCCGACGTCAGTAACTAACGCAAGTTCATAGGTATCAGAAGCAGCCTGATTGTTTTTCTTGGTGCAAGATACTAATACACATAGTATCGTAGCAAGCGCAAGAACCAGTGAAAGCAATTTTTTCATGTTTTTATCTACCTCCATTTTCTTTATATTTGTATCAGGTTTCCCTGTTACAATTGAATCATATCACAAATAATTTGGAAATTCAATGCAAATTTTTAATTAAATTGCACAAAACATTAAACATTTTTAATGAATTCAGGGCCAAAGCTTTCGGGTAACAATTCAATAAGATTATAAACCATAAATTCGCCGCTGTCTTTTCCTAATATTATTTTAAAATCATCACCGCAAAACTCACGCATTACCTGACGGCAAACACCGCATGGGGGAAAATAATCTTTAAAATCACCTTTTTTTCCGCCAACCACAGCTATTGCCTCAAATTCTTTTTCTCCCTCACTTACTGCTTTAAAAAATGCAGTTCGCTCAGCGCAGCAGGTCGGGGTATAGCTTGCATTTTCAATGTTTACTCCCGTGTAAACTTTTCCGCTTTTAGTAAGCAGAGCCGCTCCCACAGTATAACCGGAATAAGGGACATATGCACTCTCCGATGCTTTTTTTGCCAGAGCAATAAGGCCTGTTTCCGTCATATTAATTCCTCCTTAAAGCTTTCGCCATCCAAAGAATTACTAATACCAAAAATATCAGCTATGGTTTTTCCTATATCCGAAAAAGTTTTTCTTGTTCCGAGATTAACAGGCTTAATCTTTCTGCCGTATACCAAAAGATACGTATATTCTCTTGAATGATCCGTACTTTCGTCAGAAGGGTCACAGCCGTGATCGGATGTGATCATCAGTATGTCGTCATCTTTCATCCTCTCCATAAAAGAGGGCAGCCACTCGTCAAATTCTTTGGCGGCTTTTGCATACCCTAGAGCGTCGTTTCTGTGCCCATACAGCATGTCAAAATCCACAAGGTTTGTAAAGCAAAGACCTTTAAAGGGCTTTTTTTGCATTTCTATATTTAATTCCATCCCTTGTGTGTTGCCTGTCGTATACGTATATTCCGTAAAGCCTCTATGAGCAAATATATCATATATTTTCCCTATTGATATTACGTCAAATCCTTTTTCTTTCATAAGATCCAGCAAAGTATCGCATGGAGGCTCAACCGAATAGTCGTGCCTTCCGCTTGTACGGTAGAAATTACCGGGTTCGCCCTTAAAGGGACGTGCAATTACCCTTGCAACAGCATGGCCGCCCTGCAAAATTTCTCTTGCAATTTTGCAATACTCGTATAGCTTTTCAAGAGGTACTATATCCTCGTTGGCAGCAATCTGAAAAACGCTGTCTGCACTGGTATATACTATCAGGTCGCCGGTTTCAATATGGGTCTTTCCATAGTCCTTTATTACCTCTGTTCCCGAATAGGGTTTATTACATAATACTCCCCTGCCTGTCCGCTTCTTGAATTCGTTGATTATTTCATCGGGAAAACCGTCAGGATATGTGGGAAAAGGCTTTAGGGATATAACTCCGGATATTTCAAAATGACCTATTGTGGTGTCTTTACCGTCGGAAGCCTCGCTTAACCTGCAGTAAGCTCCTACTGGAGTATTGGCCCCTTTCGCAAAGTCTATACCATCAATATTAAAAATTCCGAGTTTTTTTAAATTTTCCCCTGTGAATCCCGCTTTATTATATATTGCTTTTAAGGTATTTGTGCCTAAGTCGCCGAAACGTTCTGCATCCGGCATCGCGCCGATGCCAAGGCTGTCGGTAACAATTAAAAATACTCTTTTAATATCCATATTAAAGCCTCAGCGCACTAAAAAGGGCTATTTCCATCATTTTAGTAAAGGCCGTCTGCCTCTCCTTCGCAGTAGTTTCCCCACCCTTTAACGGACAATCGGAAATAGTGCAGATTGCAAGGGCGCTCTTCCCAGCTCTGGCTGCATTCATATAAAGTGCCGCAGCTTCCATTTCAACTGCTAAAACTCCCATCTTGCGCCATGATAAAAGAGCCTCGGGGTTATCATCATAGAAAGTATCCGAAGATAAAAGATTGCCGACCTTAACTGTCGCTTTAAGCTCCTTTGCGGTTTCCACAACTGTCGTGAGCAAATTAAAGTCCGCAATAGGTGCAAAACTTCCGGGAAGCTTGTACTGATTAGCAAAGCCGGAATTTGTGCAGGCACCCATGCCTGCAACAATATCATAAAGATTTAAGGAATCGTCTATGGCTCCTGCGCTGCCGATACGGATAATATTGTCTACATCAAAGAAGTTAAAAAGTTCATAGGAATAAATTCCTATTGAGGGCATACCCATACCGCTGGCCATGACAGAGATTTTTTCACCCTTGTAAGTGCCGGTATAGCCCTGTATTCCGCGCACATTGTTCACAAGATGCGCATCTTCTAAATAAGTCTCTGCAATAAACTTAGCTCTTAAGGGATCGCCGGGCATCAGTACGGTTTTTGCAAAATCGCCCTTCTCGCAAGCTATATGGGGTGTTGACATATCAATATCCTCCTTGTCCTTTTTCATTTTTTACTATTTTCACTATTCTACTTGTTCCAAGCCTTGTGGCTCCAAGGTCAATAAAATCCTCGGCATCTTTTATTGAGCTGATACCGCCGGCCGCTTTTATCTGCACATGGGGTTTAATGTGCTTTGCAAATAAAGCAACATCTTCTCTTGTTGCTCCACCGGTAGAAAATCCTGTTGAAGTTTTTATAAAATCTGCGCCGGATTCTGATACCACATCGCACATTTTAATTTTTTCTTCCTCTGTTAAAAGGCAGGTTTCAATTATTACTTTTAAAACCTTACCGGGGCAGACATCTCTTACTGATTTAATTTCCTTTAATACCGCTCCGTACCTTTTATCCTTAACATATCCTATATTTATTACCATGTCGATTTCATCCGCACCATTTTTGACCGCATCTTGAGTTTCAAAGACCTTGACTGCCGTGGTTGAATAACCGTTTGGAAAACCGATTACAGTGCAGATTTGCATTCTGTCACCTACATAGAGCTTGGCATTGCTTACGTAGCTTGGCGGTATACAAACAGACGCAGTATTGTATTTTATCGCATCGTCACATATTTCCTTAATATCGTTCCATGTTGCGCTCTGGGAAAGCAGCGTATGGTCAACCATCCTTAATATTCCATGAAATTCCATAATTATCACCTCGCTTTTATAATATCATACCCAATTTCTTTTTTCAATAATAAAAAAAACCGCAAAAATGCGGCTTATATAATGTTTTTAAGTGCGGCTATTAAAGTAAACTAAAAGGACTGATTTTCTGTGGGTTACAGAATCAGTCCTCGTAACTGCCTAATAAATTTTTTGCTTAAATTTTAGAACAGCTTTAGAGCATTATCTTTCTTTAAACTTTTTATTTATTTTTACTTTTTGAACTGCCGCTATTATTCTTTGTTTCCGCGTCTTGCTTGATTTCGGATTTTACTTTCTCTGCCTGTGCCTTCGCTTCCGACTTAGCTTCCTCCGCCTGCGCCTTTACTTCAGACTTGGCTTCCTCAGCTTGCGCCTTTGCTTCGGACTTTGCTTCCTCGGTCTGCGCCTTTGCTTCCGACTTCGCTTCCTCGGTCTGCGCCTTTGCTTCCGACTTCGCTTCTTCTACCTGAGCCTTTGCTTCTGACTTCGCTTCTTTGGTCTGCGTCTTTCCTTCCGACCTTGTTTCTTCTACATGTGTCTTTGCTTCAGACTTAGCTTCTTCTACATGTGTCTTTGCTTCAGACTTAGCTTCTTTAATCTGTGCCTTTCCTTCTGACTTTGTTTCTTTAATCTGCGTCTTTGCTTCTGACTTGGCTTCTTTAGTCTGTGTCTTTCCTTCAGACTTAGCTTCA
>JAUZPY010000101.1 GCA_030705805.1 Bacillota bacterium
GAAATTTTGAAGATGCTTTACAGGGATAATGAAATTCTTATTTTCGACGAACCTACGGCAGTACTTACTCCTCAGGAAATAGAAGAGCTTATGCAAATTATGAGAAACTTCACTAAGGAAGGTAAATCAATTCTTTTCATTACCCATAAGCTTAATGAAATTATGGAGGTTGCCGACCGCTGCACAGTGCTTAGAAAAGGGAAATGTATAGGCACTGTAAATATAGCCGATACCACTAAAGAAGAGCTGTCTTCCATGATGGTTGGCAGAAGCGTCAGCTTCAGTGTAGAAAAGGAAGATGCTAAAGCAGAGGATACGATACTGGAGGTAGAAAACCTTTGCGTGCCGTCTAAAATACGAAAGGCCAATGCCGTAAACAATGCATCCTTTAATGTAAAAAGGGGCGAAATCGTATGTATTGCCGGCATTGAAGGCAACGGTCAGACTGAACTTGTATATGGTATTACAGGCTTATCTAAACTTTCCGGAGGAAAAATTAAGTTAAACGGAGAAGATATAACAAAGCTATCTATCAGGAAGAAAAATATAAGGGGTATAGGACATATTCCGGAAGACAGGCATAAATACGGTCTTATACTTGACTATACTCTCGGTGAAAATTTAGTTTTAGAAAGCTATTTTACTAAGCAGTTTTCTAAATGCAGCTTTTTAAATAAAAAGAGCATTGCTGAATATGGAAATAAGCTTATAGAAAAGTTTGACGTCAGAAGTGCGGAAGGCGTTGATACAACTGCCAGAAGCATGAGCGGCGGAAATCAGCAGAAAGCGATACTGGCAAGGGAAATTGAAAGAGACCCTGACCTTTTAATAGCGGTACAGCCTACAAGAGGTCTTGACGTAGGGGCAATAGAATACATTCATAAACAGCTGATACTTCACCGGGACAGCGGAAAAGCCATTCTCCTTGTATCATTGGAGCTTGATGAGGTAATGGATATCAGCGACAGAATATTGGTTATGTACGAAGGTGAAATAGTAGGAGAATTTGACCCCAAGAAAGTTACGGTCGAAGAACTGGGACTTTATATGGCCGGAGCAAAGAGAGAGGAGGGCAAGGCATGAAATTATTCAGGTCTAAAGGCTTTATTACCAGCCTTGCATCGCTTGCATCCATACTCGTTGGTGTTCTTTTAGGCTACCTGCTGCTTATATACTTTAATTCGGGTTCTGCTAATAAAGGAATCGTTAATATTCTTACTGTGGGTCTTTCCAGCAAAGGAAAGTTTGCAAAGGTACTTTATCAGGCCGCACCTTTGGTTATGACAGGTTTAGCGGTTGGGTTTGCTTTTAAAACAGGACTCTTTAATATCGGAGCATCGGGACAGTACTTAATGGGGGCAGCCTTTGCCCTTTATGCAGGTGTAGTACTTAATCAACCTTGGTATATTGCACTTGTAGGCTCGGTTTTGGGAGGAGCCATCTGGGGTGCTATCCCGGGACTGTTCAAGGCTTTCTTTAATGTAAATGAAGTTATAACGTCAATAATGTTTAACTGGATAGGACTTTTTGCGGTAAATCTTTGGTTTGCAAATACGCCGAAGATGCTGGCGAATTACTGGGGAGCATCAAATGCCGACAGAACCGCAAATCTTGCGGCAGCAAACGCAGGCTCAATTATTCCTAAGGCAGGACTTGACAGGCTTTTAAGCTCGCCTTATATGAACATAAGCATTATTATAGCCATAATTATTGCATTGATAATATATGTAGTGCTTAACAAAACCACCTTTGGTTATGAGCTTAAGGCTTGCGGATATAACAGAAATGCCAGCTTGTATGCGGGAATAAACGCAAAGAAAAATATTATACTTGCCATGCTGATTTCAGGTGCATTGGCAGGCCTTGGGGGCGGATTATATTACTTGAGCGGCGTTGCTCAATACACCCTGGAAAAAGTTTTGCAGGTTATGGGCTTTAACGGTATTCCCGTTGCCCTGCTTGCAACAAGCAATCCTGTCGGGATAATATTTTCAGCACTTTTTATATCGTATATTCAGGTCGGAGGCGAGGCGCTGCAGCCTTACTATGCTACCGAAATAATTGATATAATAATTGCGGTTATAATTTACCTTTCGGCTTTTGCTCTTTTAATGAAAGCAATAATAGGCAAAATCTTGCAAGGAAGAAGAAGCAGGAAAGGCGGCGATATAAAATGATGATACTTTCTGATGTTATATCTCAAACTATAATATTTGCGGTTCCTCTGCTTTTGGTTGCTTTGGGCGGAATGTTTTCAGAGCGAAGCGGAATAATCAACATTGCTCTTGAAGGCATAATGATTGTGGGTGCCCTTTTTGGCTGCCTTGCCCTCCAGCTCTTTAACGGAGCGGATCAGCTTTGCACCATAGCGCCTCAGATGGCAGTGCTTATTGCCATTTTAATTTCGGCACTTTCGGGTGCGGTGTTCGCATTGCTTTTAGCCTTTGCTTCCATAAACCTGAAAGCGGATCAGACAATAGGCGGTACAGCGCTTAATATGCTTGCTCCGGCATTTGCAATCGTACTTACATGGTCAATTCAAGGCCAGGGTCAAACAACCATATTAATTCCCACATGGACAAGAATTACAGAGGATGCCTTAGGACTTAAAAGCACAGGGGGATTCTTTGGAAACCTTATATTTAAAAGCTTTTATATAACCACACCTATTGCATTTTTAATTTTAATACTGGCTATTATCGTGCTTTATAAAACAAAGTTCGGGCTTAGGCTTCGCTCCTGCGGCGAACATCCTCAAGCAGCGGACTCGGTAGGCATAAATGTATACAGAATGCGCTATGCAGGCGTATTTATATCGGGAGTACTAGGCGGAATAGGCGGCCTTGCTTATACTATTGCGGCAGGCTCCGGATTTCAGTCCGGTGTTGCCGGTTACGGCTTTTTAGCGCTGGCGGTTATGATATTCGGCAACTGGAATCCTATCAGGATTCTCGGAGCGGCATTATTCTTTGCGCTGTTTAAGATTATAGGCTCTTACAGCTACAGCATTCCGTTTTTGCCTAAATTTACAGGCATTAAAAACGCAGATTATATTTATCTGATGCTTCCTTATATTGTAACCATGATAGTTTTAGCATTGACATCCAAGAAGTCAAGAGCACCTAAAGCCGAAGGCATTCCTTATGACAAAGGCGCAAGATAGGCATAAGGGAGCCAAACCCTATATGCCCTGCCCTTGTTAAATTTGCGCCCTTCTTGTCGATTTTGCAAGGCGTCAGGTGCTGCGATTTTTCGCACTGAAAAGACGAAAATTTTCATAAGGGCGCACGTCGTAGAGTTTTTAAAGAGCAAATTTTTTGCAAGAAAAGGCAAAAGCGCAGTAATACTTGACGTGACGAGCATTTTAAGCGCATTTACTTTCGGAAAATTTGCCTTTTAAAACCATATAGAGGCAGGCTCTCTAGCCTTTAGAAAGGAGGTAATTTCATGAGAATGTATGATATCCTTGTGAAGAAAAGAGACGGAAAAGTTCTGTCTGACGATGAAATAAACTTTTTTGTTAAAGGAGCAACTGACGGGGGTATACCTGACTATCAGATATCAGCTCTTCTCATGGCAATTTACTTAAGAGGCATGACGGATAAGGAAACCTTGAGCCTGACTAAGGCCATGGAGCTGTCCGGCGATACTGTGGACTTGTCGGGCATTGACGGAGTGACTGTAGATAAACATTCAACCGGAGGGGTAGGGGATAAAACCTCATTAATCGTTGCCCCGATTGTTGCGTCTTTGGGCGGCAAGGTTGCCAAAATGTCCGGCAGAGGGCTCGGACATACCGGCGGTACAATCGATAAGCTTGAATCCATAAAAGGTTTTAATACAAGCCTAACGCCTGATGAATTTTTGAAGCAGGTAAAAGAAATCGGCATTTCTATAGTGGGGCAGACAGGAAATCTTGCTCCGGCAGATAAAAAGTTTTACGGGATAAGGGATGTTACGGCAACTATAGACAGCCTTCCTTTAATTTGTTCAAGCATAATGAGCAAGAAGCTGGCGTCCGGTGCAAGCGCAATTGTGCTGGACGTAAAAACCGGCAGCGGCTCATTTATGAAAACGCTTGATGACAGCCGCACTTTAGCAAAGAAAATGGTAGATATCGGAGCTATGGCAGGCAGAAAGGTTGCCGCTGTAATTACAAATATGGACATACCTTTGGGTAAGGCTGTGGGAAATGCTCTGGAGGTTAAGGAAGCCATAGAGGTACTTAAAGGGCAAGGACCGGATGACCTTACAAAGGTGTGCATAACTTTATCGTCCGTTATGATCGGTTTTGTCACAGGTGAAGATGAAAAGACCTGCCTTCTAAAAGCAGAAGATGCAATAAGAAGCGGAATTGCCCTTTCTAAATTCAAAGAATTTGTTGCATATCAGGGCGGCGATATTACAGGGATTGACGACACCGAACTTTTGCCGAAAGCAAAATTTAAGTATGAGCTTAAATCCCAAAGGAGCGGATTTATAACCCATATGGAAACCGATGAAATCGGACTTTCCTCGGTAATGCTAGGAGCGGGACGAGAGAAAAAAGAGGATAAAATAGATATGGGTGCCGGCATCATAATTGAAAAGAAGACAGGCGATGAAGTAAGTGCAGGCGATGTCCTGTGCGTTATGTATGCCGATGACGAAAGTAAATTCACGACGTCTGCAAGCCGCTATTTAAATGCACTTACAATAGGCGATGAAAAGCCGGATAAAAAAAGCACGGTGCTTGACATTATAAGGGGATAATTTATGTCAAAGTTATATTTTAAATACGGAGCGATGGGAAGCAGTAAAACGGCACAAGCATTAATAACTAAATTCAACTATGAAGAGCGTAATATGAATGTTTGGCTTATTAAGCCTTCCAAAGATACAAGAGACGGCGCCCAAAAGGTAACGTCCAGGGTGGGACTTGAGGAAACAGCTACTGTAATAACACCTAAGGACTCTGTTTTCATGATGATAAAAGAAGAAAGAAAAGTTAGAAAAATAGATGTAATTATTGCCGATGAGTGTCAGTTTTTTACCAAGGAGCAAATTGACGAAATGAGGGCAATTGTTGATGAACTTAATATTCCTGTTTTATGCTTTGGACTAAGGACAGACTTTTTAACTCATTTTTTTCCGGGAAGCAGCCGACTAATGGAAATTGCCGATAAAATTGAAGAAATAAAGACCATGTGCAAATGCGGATTAAAAGCAATTGTCAATGCAAGGCTTGATGAGAAAGGAAATGTCGTAACCCATGGCGAGCAGATTTTTTTAGGTGGAAATGAAAGCTATGTGGCCATGTGTCACAAATGCTATAAAGAGAGCATAAAAAAGTCACAAAATAAATAATTATAACCTCCTTAGCCGGTTATGATTATACAAAATTAACCAGAGAACAAAAGTAATTGTTCTCTGGTTAATTTCTTTACTGTAAGCTTAAGGGTGAAAAAATACTTTAGAAAAGTAAAATTGAGAGATGATATTTCGGCAATAGAAAGGTCAGTATTTTCAATAAGTTTTGGCTCTTCTTCCATTTAAATCTATAAACTGGAGTAAAGCCATTTTCCTTTAAGCAGCCGTATTCCATAGGCTATGCTGCGTGCGGTATAATCTGTAAAAAAGCCAAGCATCAGCCCTGTAATACCACTTGTAAGTACTGTTTCGGCAAAAGGCAGATTGGAAAGATAAGGGTAAAAGGTATTATATAAAGCTCCGCTTTCTATGAGCTTTATCATAGAAAAAGCAATAGGTATTCTTATGACCCAAGGCCCTACAATGTTCCATACTATAATAGTAGATGCCGCGCCTCCGGCTTTTAAAGTTCCCTGGCAGCCTTGATAAAAGGTGGTAAGAGGCACAGTGAAGCATAAGATTCTTAAAATAACCGAAGAGGTA
>JAUZPY010000102.1 GCA_030705805.1 Bacillota bacterium
AGCCCTTTGCCTTCTAAAAGCTTTTCTTCAAAGGGATAGAGATACATTCCGCTGCCTGATTCGGTATCCTTACAGCAAGCGCCGTCACATAATTTCCCACAATCGGTTTTCAAAGGGGTTTTATCCCCGATAATATCATATACAGATTTGTAAAATTCTTTTGGGTCCATCATATTTCATTAATATCATAAGGTGTAACCTGATAAACATAGTAGTTAAGCCAATTGGAGAACAAAAGATTTGAGTGTGCTCTCCATCTGTTTACAGGTGTATTATCAGGGTCATCTGAAGGGTAGTAGTTAGCAGGAACAGGAACGTTTAAACCTTTGCCGATGTCACGTTTATATTCACTGTCTAGTGTTTCTAAATCATATTCTGAGTGACCGGTAGCAAAAATGTTTCTTCCGTCCTTTGAGGCTACGAGATAAACGCCGGCCTCCTTAGATTCTGCAAGTATATCAAGAGTCGGGACTTTTAAAATATCCTCCTTGAATACTGTTGTATATCTGGAATGCGGAACATAAAAACAGTCATCAAAACCTCTTAAAATCTTTCTGGTTCTCTTGCTCTTGTTTATTTGGTGAAAATAAACCCCGGATAATTTTTCAGGTAAAAGGTGCTTATTAATGCCATAATGGTAGTAAAGTCCTGCCTGGGCACCCCAACAGATGTAAAAAGAGGAATATACATTGGTTTTTGCCCATGCCATAATGGTACAAAGCTCATCCCAATAGTCCACGTCTTCAAACTCCAACGTTTCTACCGGTGCGCCTGTTAAAATCATACCGTCGTATTTTTTAGTCTTTACTTCGTCAAAGGTTGAGTAAAAAGCATCAAGATGTTCTTCGGAAGTATTTTTTGAAGTATGAGAGGACATCCTTAAAAACTCCGGCTCAATTTGCAGCGGAGTGTTTCCGACAAGACGCAGCAGCTGCGTTTCCGTAACAATCTTAGTAGGCATAAGGTTAACTATCAAAATTTTAAGAGGACGAATATCCTGAGTCGAAGCTCGTTTTTCCGTCATGACAAAGACATTTTCCTGTCTTAAAATTCGAGTAGCAGGGAGATTGTTTGGAATTTTAATAGGCATTATAAAAATCTCCTTTTAAAATCAGAAGTTAATTTTTGAATTAATAATGTCAAGAGCTTGACTGACAGGAACTCTTACCTGCTCCATAGTATCTCTGTCACGAAGTGTAACGCAGTTGTCAGCAGGAGTGTTCTCATCTCCAACAGTCTGGAAATCCACTGTTATACAGAAAGGCGTGCCGATTTCGTCCTGCCTTCTGTATCTTTTACCGATGGAACCCGACTCATCATATTCGCACATGAAATGCTTTGAAAGCTCATCGTATATTTCGGCAGCTTTGTCCCCAAGCTTTTTGGAAAGGGGGAGTACGGCAGCCTTAATCGGTGCAAGAGCAGGATGCAAGTGCATAACTGTTCTAACGTCGCCTTCTGCTATTTCCTCTTCATCATAAGCATCAACTAAAAAGGCAAGAACCACACGGTCGGCACCTAAGGAAGGCTCTATAACATATGGAATGAATTTTTCGTTGCTTGAAGGGTCGGTATAAGACAGCTCTTCGCCGCTATGCTCAGAGTGGCGAGTTAAGTCAAAGTTTGTTCTGTCTGCAATACCCCAAAGCTCACCCCAGCCAAAGGGGAACATAAACTCAATGTCCGTTGTAGCATTTGAATAATGGGATAACTCCTCAGGACTGTGATCTCTGAATTTAAGACTGTCTGCGCGGAGGCCTAAACTGAACAACCAGGTTTTGCAAAATTCCTTCCAATATGAAAACCATTCCATATCAGTACCGGGAGCACAGAAAAATTCAAGCTCCATTTGCTCAAACTCTCTGGTTCTGAAGGTAAAGTTGCCCGGTGTAATTTCGTTTCTGAAGGACTTTCCTACCTGACCGATACCAAAGGGGAGCTTACGCCTTGTTGTACGCTGAACATTTTTAAAGTTAACAAAAATGCCCTGTGCGGTTTCGGGACGAAGATAAATTTCACTCTTTGCATCCTCGGTAACACCCTGAAAGGTTTTAAACATTAAATTAAACTTTCTGATATCCGTAAAGTTATGCTTTCCGCACTCGGGACATGGAACTTGATTTTCTTTAATATATGAAACCATTTGTTCATTTGTCCATCCGTCAACAACTACGGTTTCACCTTTGCTATGACAAAAGTCTTCAATAAGCTTATCTGCTCTGAAACGAGCCTTGCATTCCTTACAGTCCATTAAGGGGTCAGAAAAACCGCCTACATGTCCGGAAGCTACCCATACGTTTGGATTCATTAAAATTGCGGCGTCAAGGCCTACGTTATATTTGGACTCCTGAACAAATTTGCGCCACCAAGCTTTTTTAACATTGTTTTTAAGTTCTACTCCCAAAGGGCCGTAATCCCACGTATTTGAAAGACCGCCGTAAATTTCAGATCCGGAATATACAAAACCTCTGCCCTTGCAGAGTGCAACAATTTTTTCCATTGTTTTTTCACTGTTATTCATAAATAGCCTCCCGATTTTACATAATACTAACATTTTATCAAATAAAGAGGATTTGTCAAGTTATTACCTTGATTTTTATAAATTAATATGGTATAATTTATTATTATTTGTAAGGGGGCATATTTATGGCATCTAAAACATATAGGCGAAGGAGATTCTTGGTACTTTTGATGGCTTTATCAATTATTGTAGTATCAACGGCTGCGGGCTATGCCTTTGGCTTTGGCACAGATGCCGGTATCAGGCAGTCTCTCAAGCAGGAAAATACAAAATTAAAGGAAGAAAACCAAAAAGTAGCTGATTCCAAAGATCTTATTGACTCCTTACAGACTGAAAATAAACAGCTTAAGGCTAGTCTTTCCGATAAGGAAAAGTCCGGCACAGGTAATGCTGACGTTGAAGCTCTGCAGAAAAAGATTAAAGAGCAGGCCGATAAAATAGAAGAGCTTGAAAAGGTGAGCGGTACTCAGGATAAATCTACAGAGGGTCAAGATGCTAAAGTCCAGGATACGGCAGCTAATGCTCAGGATACGGCTGCAGCAGCTAATAACGAGAGTACCCCAAATAAGCAGGGAAATGTGATTGACTTGATCACTAAAATTACCGTCTATGCTATCTTAGGTGTAATATTACTCATTGCAATATGTGTAATAGTAGGCGCATTCAGAAAGGGCAAAGGCTCTGAAGATGATGACTGTTATTTTGACGATGACGAAGATGAGGATGACGAAGCGGAGCTTGAAGATGATAATGTACAGGCAGTAAAAGAAGAAAAAGAACCAAGACCTATTAATGAATATAAAGATAAATATATCCCCGGTGCAAAGTTAGATGATATTTTCGGGGAAGATGAGAAGCTGCAAGAAAAGCAAAAGGAAAAGCTATTTGTAAATGATGAATTAAGCAATGACAGCTTTTTTAAGGCAAGAGACGAGCAAGTGGAGCCCGAAACATACGAGAGTGTGAAAACAGAAAAGCAAGACCCTTTAAAAACAGAAAGACCCCAACCTGTGAAGGAAAGCCGTCAAAAGGTATATGTACCTGAAACCCTTGAAGAACTTATGAAAATGAGTGGAAACAAAGATGACAATAAATAAAATAATTGCTATAGTTTTAATGGTTATCGGCGCCATCATGTGCTATGGCGCAAGCTTTATATTAGAAAAAATAAAAAAGACTCCGGCAAAAGAAAACGAGATAGTCTATTTGAAATTGGCAAGTTTTGCTGTTGTAGCTATTGCGGTTTTGGTGCTTTTTTTAGGATAATTTTAATTTATACATATTTTAAATTATTTATCTTGCCCGCAAATATGAAATTAATTATAAAATTGGGATAAAATAAGCCGATAAGATAAATGTAATTACTGGCCCCGTAACTTTAATTTGTGTTTAATTGGGGTGTTGGAAGGACGGACATAAATGAGAAAAGAACTTAATAAAACATATGATCCTGCTCTTGTAGAGGATAGACTATATGAAAAGTGGGAGAAGGGCGGCTATTTTCATGCCGAGAGAGACGAGAATAAAACCCCATTTACTATAGTTATTCCACCTCCTAATGTTACAGGACAACTCCATATGGGCCATGCCCTTGATGAAACGATACAGGACATTTTAATAAGATCAAAAAGGATGCAGGGATATTCGGCACTGTGGCTGCCCGGTACTGATCATGCCGGCATTGCAACTCAAATAAAGGTTGAAGAAGCCCTTCGCAAGGAAGAAGGAATTACCAGATATGATCTAGGCCGAGAAAAATTCTTAGAAAAAGTTTGGGACTGGAAAGAGAAATTTGGTTCGAGAATTATTAATCAGCTTAAAAAGCTGGGCTGCTCCTGTGACTGGGACAGGCTCCGCTTTACAATGGATGAAGGACTTTCCGCAGCTGTTAGACATACTTTTGTTGACCTTTACAATAAAGATTTGATTTATAAGGGACATAGAATAATAAATTGGTGTCCTCACTGCACAACAGCTCTATCTGACGCAGAGGTAGAATACAAGGAAGAAGAAGGTGCTTTTTGGCACATTAAATATTTCTTTGAAGGCAGCGACGAGTATGTTACAATCGCAACCACAAGACCTGAAACACTTTTGGGTGATACTGCGGTTGCGGTTCACCCTGATGATGACAGATATAAGCATTTAGTCGGAAAAACTTTAATTCTTCCTCTGGTAGGAAGAAAAATACCGGTAGTTGCCGATGAATATGTTGATAAGGAATTTGGAACCGGATGTGTAAAAATTACGCCGGCTCATGATCCTAATGACTTTGAGGTAGGCGCTAGACATAACCTTGAAACAATTTTGATTTTTGACGGTGAAGCTAAAATAAATAAAAACGGCGGAAAGTATGAAGGCTTAGACCGCTATGAAGCCCGTAAGGTAATAGTAAAGGACCTTGAAGACGGAGGATTCCTTGTTAAGACCGAAAAGCATATGCACAATGTAGGTCATTGTTACCGCTGCGGCAACACTGTTGAGCCTATGGTTTCGGATCAGTGGTTTGTAAGAATGAAGCCGTTAGCTGCTCCGGCTATCGAAGCCGTTAAGGACGGTACTATAACATATGTTCCGGAGAGATTCGGAAAATCATATATATATTGGATGGAAAATATACGTGACTGGTGCATTTCCCGTCAGCTTTGGTGGGGGCATCAGATTCCTGCTTACTACTGCGATTCTTGCGGCAAGATGACTGTTTCAGAGGGGCATATCACAACTTGTCCTCACTGCAATGCTAAAGTACATCAGGATGAAGATGTTTTAGATACTTGGTTTTCTTCTGCTCTTTGGCCTTTCTCAACGCTGGGTTGGCCGGAAGAAACAGAGGATATGAAGTATTTTTATCCCACAAATGTCCTTGTTACAGGTTATGATATTATACCCTTCTGGGTTGCCATAATGATTTTTTCAGGTCTGGAGCAGACGAAGTCAAAACCATTTTCCTATGTATTTATTCATGGTCTTGTAAGAGATGCACAGGGAAGAAAGATGTCTAAGTCTTTAGGTAATTGTATTGTTCCTCTTGAAATAATAAAGCAGTTTGGTGCGGATACTTTAAGATTTAC
>JAUZPY010000103.1 GCA_030705805.1 Bacillota bacterium
AGAGCTTTTTACCTAAAAAATTCATTATTATCTATACTTGACTGGAATATTGTTTTACTGTATAATGAGTATGGTAGATTGTTTTAATTTTGCAGTTTTGTATTAAAAGAATAGGGAGAAAAAATATGAATACAACTACATTTAATAAATATTTAGCCTGCCTTATTGCAATTATAATGCTTATATCTTCCTGTATGGTAGTAGCAGCTGAAGATACAACAAATCCAAGATTGACAATAACATCTGCAGTATGCTATCCCGGCACAACCACGCAGTTATTGGTATCAATTGAGAACAACCCGGGAATAACTAACCTTGTGGTATATTTAAATTATGATAATACATATATTTCACTAACTGAAGTCAATGATATGAATATGCTTGGGACCGCATCTCATAGTAGTAATCTTACTGATTTGCCTTATAGATTTTGTTGGTCTAATCCGGATAGTACAGTAGATAATAAGATTACGGGCCCTGTTGTTCAGTTTACCGTTTCTGTGGCTGATAAAACGCCTGTTGGTGCATATCCTATAAGCGTTTATATCGGTGAAGCAGAAAATACATGTAATTCAACTAAGGCGCCTGTAGCATTTGAACCGGCTTCAGGAAAGATAATTGTAAGATCAAAAAGCCCTGCAACAAATCAAGATACTACAGGTAATACAGGAAATACGAAGGGTACATCAGGAAACAAAGATACTAATACACCCCCCAAGCCGGTAGAGCCGGTTGTTGAAACAGGAATAAAATCTGAAGTTACCGAAAATGGCCTTGTCCTTTCTTTAAGTAAAAAAAAGATATCTTTAATTAAGGGTACATCAGAAACGGCAAAGGTAAACGCATCTAAAGTAAGAACAAGCCTACTCTGGGAAACCTCAAATCCTAAAATTGCCACAGTAAATGACAAGGGCAAGATTACTGCGGTTGATTACGGCCAATGCATTATCAGATGTAAGGCTGAGAATGATCCGAAAGCGATTCTTAATATTCCTGTAAATGTCTATTCTTTAGCTACTGAAATTAATATAATATGTAATAATAAAGATATTACTGATGGAGATTTAGGAATTGATTCAGCGTCCAAAGACACTACAGTTCAGCTTACAGCAAAAGCAAAACCTGATACTGCCTCTAATGAAGTGGTTTGGAAATCAGCCAATGAGCATGTTGCAACAGTAAATGAGAATGGTGTTGTTACTGCTGTGGATGAAGGTCAGACTGTTCTTACAGTAATTGCAGCGGACGGAAGCGGTAAAAAAGCTTATATCAGGCTCGATGTTGCAAAGCTTGTTCACAAAATTGAAATTGTTGGAGCTGCGGATGCTGCATCAGGCAGAAATGTAAAGCTAAGCACAATAATCAGTCCCGATGAAGTAAGCTTCAGAAAGTTAAATTGGTCTACATCAGACAAAAATATTGCTACGGTTGATTCGACCGGCAATGTGACAGCAAAAAAAGTAAAAGAAAAGCAGAAAGTTACGATAACAGCTACAGCAAGTGACTACAGCGGCGTATCTGCCAGTGTAGACTTGGATATATATCCATTGACTGAAAAGGTGTTTATATTAATAGATGATGCAAGTTTAGGAAATCAAAGCAGCGATGCTGAAAAGAGTACACTTAAAAAGGATGTTACCGGTACTACGCAAAATATAGATTTAATGGTTTCAAAGCAGCTCAAGCTGTATGCATCTACTATGCCGGAACAAGTGTTTGGAGGAATAACTTGGGTTTCCGATAATCCAAAGGTAGCAACAGTGGATGAAGCTGGTGTTGTTAATGCAATATCCAGCGGAACGGCGAATATTAGCGCTGTTACTAATGATAGCAGTAAGAAAAAATCTACTGTTAAGATAAATGTTTGCGTTCTTGCAAAAAGCATAAAAATAACAGCACCTGCTTATATAGCATCCGGAAAAACAGTTAATTTGACAGCTGATGTTTTGCCGGTTACTACTACCAATAAGAAAATCACATGGATTTCAAGCGATAACAGCATTGCCGGAATAACTTCAGGCGGCGTTGTAACAGCTAAAAAAGTTACAGAAAAGAAGAAAGTATCTTTTACAGCCTTAGCTCTTGACGGCAGCGATATTATTGAAAATGTTGAACTTTATATTATACCTATGGCTAATGAAGTTAAAATAATGTGTAACGATGAGGATATAACAAATAAAACCGTTAAGGTTAAACTAAAGGACGGTGAAACTGTTTTAGCCGGGAAAATACTCCCTGAAGACGCCGAAAAAGATGTTAATTGGAAGTCAAGTAATAATTCTATTGCAACTATATCCGAAGAAGGGAAAATTACATTTTTAAAAAGCGGTACGGTAACCATAACCTGTACGTCAGAAGATGGAAGCAAAAAAGCGGCAAAAACAAATTTTATTATTTCATAAAAATTCGGTAAATGAATAAAGTACCGAAAAAAAGAGTAAAAAAGACCTCCTGCTGTAGAATAAAAACTACAACAGGGGGATTTTTATTAATTGTTCTAAGCATAATTTAAGGTTAGCTTACAAATTCTAAGTATATCATAATTTTTATTGAACTAAAATGCCGTTTGTGATATTATATACACAATTATATACTGGAGGTATCCTATGAAAAAACAAGTTATAGAAAGTATTCTTGAAAATAAAATAGTTGTTATTGTACGAGGTCTGGATAAAGAACCTTTATTAAAAGCTGCTGATGCAATGTACGAAGGCGGAATCAGGCTTCTTGAAATAACTTATGATTCGACAGGTGCATATCCTGATGAGAAAACAGCAGACAATATTATGGCTTTAAATAATCGCTTCAACGGAAAAATGACTATTGGTGCCGGTACAGTACTAAAGGAAAGCCAGGTGGAGCTTACTAAAGCTTCAGGCGGCAGATATATAATATCACCGGACACTAATGAAGCCATTATTAAAAAAAGTTCTGAGTTGGATTTGGTTTCAATGCCGGGAGCTATGACTCCCACTGAAATTCAAGCTGCTTATAGCTATGGAGCTGATTTTGTTAAGCTTTTTCCGATTAATAATCTAGGCATTGACTATGTAAGGGCTGTTATGGCACCCCTTGCTCACATTCCAATTATTGCGGTTGGCGGGATAAATGAAGATAATATGGCAGAATTTCTGAAGGCCGGAGTAAAAGGCTTTGGAATAGGTAACAACATAGTAAAAAAAGACCTTATTAAAGAAGGCCGATATGATGAAATTACTAAGCTGGCAAAAAGATATACAAGCATTATAAGGGGTTAAATTTATGTTTATTGCAATTGATGGGGGTACTACAAATACCAGGCTTGCCTTATATGACGGCAGCAAGATATTAAGAACAGTTAAAAAGTTCGTTGGCGCAAGAGATACAGCGATATCCGGCAGCAATGAATCTTTGGAAAGTGCTGTGAAGGAGGGCATAAATGAGCTTCTTAATACTTACGGAATCAGCAGTGAAAAAATTGAAGTAATTTTAGCTTCCGGTATGATTTGCTCAGATATGGGATTATACAGTATTGAACATATAAAAGTACCGGCTGATGCGAAAAAAATCGCTGAAAATTCAGTTTTGGTCAGTTTGAAGAATATAACTGAAATACCTTTTGTTTTTATACCCGGCGTTAAAAATGACTGCGATTATACTGATCCTTCGAGCATATCAAAAATGGACGTTATGCGAGGAGAGGAAACGGAAATTATCGGCATAATGAAGCTTTTAGATGCGAAGGGTCCGGTCATTGGAGTACTGCCGGGATCTCATACAAAAATTGTTGAAATAAACAAGAACAATGAAATTGCTTCTTGCTATACTTCGCTTGCGGGTGAAATGATTAGGGCAATTTCGGAAAATACCATACTTAAAAATTCATTAGGTAATGATTTTGTATTAAAGGTTGACAAAGAATACCTTTACAAAGGCTTTGACTATTGCGAGGAGCATGGTCTTAACACAGCTTTATTTAAGATTAGAATGATGAGCAATTATTTAAATCTTTCTCATATGGAAATGTATAGCTTCCTTTTCGGAGCAGTATTGAAGGATGATATAAAACTTATTATGAACTGTTACTTAGGTACTAAGGTATTAATCGGAGGTTCAAACCCGTTCAGAGAGGCCTTTGCGATTCTTTTAAAAAGGTTTATAGATTCAGCAAATATTGTAGAGCTTTCAGATGAGGTTGTTAAACTTTGCACCACTGTCGGAGCCGCAGCAGTTTATAATGAGAGGTAATATAAATGAAAATCACCGTACTTGATGCACAGACCTTAGGAGAAGACTTGTCTTTAGAACCCCTTAAAGCCTTAGGAGAAACGATAGTGTACAACACATCTCCTGACTCATTGGTTTCTGAAAGAATTAAGGATTGTGATATTATTATCACTAATAAAATTAAGCTGAATGAAAGAAACCTAACATCCGCAAAAAAATTAAAGCTTATATGCATAGCTGCTACAGGTTACGATAACATTGATATTCCATACTGCAAAAATCGGAATATAGCAGTCTGCAATGTTAAGGGGTACTCGACCCATAGCGTAGCACAGCTCACACTTTCTATGGCGCTTTCTCTGGCGACACATCTTTCGGAGTATTCAGATTATGTAAACAGCGGCGCCTACACAGAAAGCGGAGTAGCCAACTGCTTAACTCCGGTTTACCATGAACTATTTGGAAAGACATGGGGAGTAATCGGACTCGGTAATATCGGAAAACAGGTGGCTAAGGTAGCAGAGGCCATTGGCTGCAAGGTAATAGCCTGCAAAAAAAGGCCGGATCCAAATTATGAGTGTGTTGACATAGATACCCTGATGAGAAAATCGGATATAATATCGGTGCATACTCCACTTAATGATGAAACAAGGCTGTTAATTGATGAAAAAAGAATCTTAAGCATGAAAAAAACAGCTATTTTTATAAATGTGTCCAGAGGTGCTGTTACCGACGAGGAAGCCCTTGCTAAAGCGGCTTTGGAAGGACGCATAGGAGGATTGGGGATAGACGTTTACACCAAAGAGCCATTTTCTAAGAATCATCCTTTTTATAAAATATTAAGTTTACAAAATGTTTGCCTCACTCCGCATATGGCCTGGGGTGCATATGAAGCCAGGGTTCGCTGCCTGAAGGAAATCATAGAAAATATTGAAGCTTATTTTAATAACATTATCAGAAACAGGGTAGATTTGTAAATCTACCCTGTTTTAACTTAAAGAATCAAATTCGTCTAAACTAGTGAGATCCTTTCATTTTTTCCACCTTGCCATGTTGCCCGCCCGGGGCAGGTGTCAGGGCTGCCCTTTGTCCTCCGCCTTTTAGGGTAGAAAAAGTCCTTAAAAATCTTCTCATCATTTCAGACTGATAGTTATAAAAAAATGAATAAGTAAGCATAGAGTTTTCTATTTGTAACCTTTTTTTCATGTTGACATAATATAAAGGTGTAAGGGGGAGGCGATAGAATGTTTCGGAAAAGAAGGCGCCCAATGTGTGGTTGTTGTTTGGCTTTTG
>JAUZPY010000104.1 GCA_030705805.1 Bacillota bacterium
AGTAGTATAGTGCATGCTACTGCAATCAAAGGTATTGCCCAAATAAGTCTATCCTTTAGCATATTTTTTTCCTCCGTAAGTTTTCTTTAAATTCCGCCAAATCTTCTGCTGCGCTGCTGATAATCATATATGGACTTAAGCAAATCGTCTGCGGTAAAATCAGGCCAGAGTATGTCAGAAAACCAAAGCTCTGAGTAGGCACTTCCCCATAAAAGGAAATTGCTGAGTCTAAACTCTCCGCTGGGTCTGATAATAAGATCGGGTTCGGGCACATCAGGATTATACATAAGAGATGACAAAAGCTTATCATCAATATCTTCTGGCTTTATTTCTCCGGACACAGCCATTTTTGCAGCTTTTTGAGCTGCCGATATAATCTCCTGTCTCCCTCCGTAATTAAGAGCTATCTGAAGTACCATGGACTTTCCGTCCTTGGTACTGTCTTCAATTTTCCTGATACCTTCTTTTATGTCCTCATTAAGCCCTTTTGTATCCCCTATAATTATAACTTTTGTATCTTTGTCTGCCATTTTTGTCAGACCATCTTTAAGGTACTGCAGCAGTAACGACATAAGAGCCGCAACCTCATCATCAGGCCGGCTCCAATTTTCGGTGGAAAATGCGTAGCAAGTAACAACCTTTATCCCAAGTTTGCCCGCAAAATCTATAATTTTATCAAATGCTTTTGCACCTTCTGCATGGCCTATACTTCTAGGCAGGCCTCTTTTTTTAGCCCATCTGCCGTTGCCATCCATAATAATGCCTATATGTTTAGGTAGGTTATTCCGGTCTATAAGACCGGAATAATCTGCTGCCTTTTTTTTCTTATTAAAACGTATCATAATTTATTTTTATATTGCCATAATTGACTTTTCTTTTGCCATTGCAATTGTTTCGACATCTTTAATTGCATCGTCTACTACTTTCTGAACGTCTTTTTCAACGTTCGCCAAAACGTCTTCTGTACGAATTCCCTCCTTCTTCTGCTTCTTAAATACTTCAAGAGCATCTCTTCTTATGTTTCTGACATTAACTTTTGCTTCCTCTGTTTTCTTATTAAGAGTTTTAACCAGTTCCTTTCTATGCTCCTCTGTAAGGGGCGGAAAGTTTAATCTGATAAGTTTTCCATCATCTGTAGGATTAATGCCAAGTTCTGACTTTTGAATTGATTTTTCAATTTCCTTTATTAAGCTGGCATCCCATGGCTGTATAGTAAGTGTATGCGAATCAGGAGAAGATATTGTCGCAATTTGGTTAATGGGTGTTTCCGCACCATAATAATTTACGTCAATCTTATCAAGTACGGCTGCAGTTGCCTTTCCCACTCTTATTGTTGCAAGGTCCTGCTGAAAATAATTAATACTTTTTTCAATTTTCGCTTTTAATTCTTTTAAATCATCCATTTTTAAATCCTCCTTTATTTATGTACTATTGTGCCTATAGGTTCTTCCATAATTGCTCTTTTTATGTTTTGAGGGTCTGAAAGGCCAAATACTCGTATGGGCATTTCATTGTCCATGCAAAGTGATGTAGCAGTCGAATCCATAACTCCAAGGCCTTGATCAAGAACATCCATATAAGTAAGGTCCGTATACTTCTTGGCATTGGAATTTTTTGCTGGGTCTGAATCATATACAGCATCAACTTTTTTAGCCAGAAGGATAATATCTGCATCAATTTCTACTGCACGAAGGGCAGCCGCTGTATCTGTAGAGAAAAATGGGTTTCCTGTGCCGCAGCCAAAAATTACAACTCTGCCTTTTTCCATGTGCCTTACCGCTCTACCTCTTATATAGCTTTCAGCAATTTTGTTCATATCTATTGCAGTCTGAACTCTTGTTGGTATTTCTGCTCTTTCAAAAGCGTCCTGAAGTGCCAAAGCATTTATAACAGTGGCAAGCATGCCCATATGGTCTGCTCTTGTCCTATCCATCTTCTCTCCGCTTCTGCCACGCCAGAAATTACCGCCGCCTACAACAATGGCAATCTGAACGCCCATATTTACACATTCGGATATAACATTTGCTATATCTCCGACAACGTTTTCATCGATACCGGTACCTTTCGGACCGGCCAAAGCCTCACCGCTGATTTTTAATAGTACTCTCTTATACATTTTAACCTCCTAAAAAGGTATTAAAACCAAAAAAATTATTCTTTTAAATTTATTCGCCGCAAAACTGTAAAATCCTTTAAAATTGTACAAAAAGGTCGGGATGACTCTCCCGACCTTTAATTCTGCTAAAAAATAGATTTTCCTGCTGACTCAAGGTCATTTGCGCCCTCGCCAACACGAGCTGCCATTCCTTCTTCGCCTCTCTTAAGATAGCTTCTTGGGTCATACATTTTTTTGTTGCCAACTTCGCCTTCTATCTTAAGCATTCCGTCATAGTTCTTTAAAATATGATCTGTAACCGGCTTAGAGAATGCATATTGAGTATCCGTATCAATATTCATCTTAATAACACCATACTGAAGTGTTTCTTTTATTTCTTCCTTTGAAGAACCGCTTCCGCCATGGAATACTAAATAGAAGTGTTTATCCTTACCATACTTTTCAGCAAGAGCTTCCTGCCCGTTCTTTAAGATTTTAGGATTAAGCTTTACATTACCGGGCTTGTAAACGCCATGAACATTGCCAAATGTTGCGGCAACTGTGTATGTGCCCTTTATGTCATTGAGTGAATCATAAATTTTAAGCATATCCTCAGGAGTTGTATAAAGCTTTTCATTCTTTACATTTTCGTTGTTAACTCCGTCTTCTTCGCCACCTACTACACCGGCTTCTACCTCAAGAATTATATCATTCTTTGCACAACGTGCATAAAGTTCCTTTGCTATTTTTATATTCTCATCAAGAGTAATATCACTACCATCAAACATATGGCTGTTGAACAGGTTTGGACGACCCTCGGCACGTCTTTTCTCTGTTTCAGCAATCAGCGGATATAAAAAGCCTTCAAGTTTACCATGAGTGCAATGGTCTGTATGAAGAGCAACAAATATGTTATATTTTTCAGCCATAAGACGAACGTGATCAGCAAGACTAATTGCTCCAAGTACTTTATCTTTTAAATTAAGACCTGATGCAAATTCAGCGCCTCCAACAGAAACCTGAACAATACCGTCAGACTTTGCATCTGCAAGACCCTTTAAAACAGCATTTGCTGTTTCCATTGATGAAACGTTTACAGCTGGATAAGCATAATGATTCTCGTATGCCGATTTTAGCATTTTTATATATTGCTCGTAATTTACAACTGGCATTTTACCAAGACCTCCTAATTTTATTTTCGCATTATTATACCACCGTTTACAAAACATGTCAAACAAAAACACTTTTTAGTTTACACATTCTGTGCTTTATGATATAATGTTTTCAGAGAGGAGGAATTTTATGAGTGTTTTTACAAATAAACTGGCGTTTATTTTAAAAAGAAATGGGATGAGTATAGAAGATCTCTCCGCGGTTACGGGCATCAGTACTTTAATTTTGACGGAAATTGTGAGTGATTATTGTAATCCTATAGTTGATTATCTTATAAAGATAGCAAGGGGGCTTGGTGTTTCCTTAGATTATCTTTCGGGTTTATGCGAAACTCCCCAAACCCATGAGCCTACATACAAGCTTCCTGTTTTGGATGAAATCTCACCTTCATCAGTTATCCCGCAAGATAATATACAAGGCTATGTCACGGCTGAATTTGAATATCGCGATTATAAATCCTGCTATTTTTTCAAAATCAAAGACGATAGCATGAAAAATGCTAAGATGGGAATTGGCGATAAAGCAATGATACATTTACAGCGTCCTGTAGGATCAGGGGATATTGTTGCTGTAAGCGTCAATGGAAGCGAACCGGTTATCAGGCGCATTAAGTTTGACGGCAGATTTGTATGTATATCTACAGATGATGATAATCCGGTAACGGAAAGATATGATTCAACATTGGATGATGTCAAAATTCACGGAAAGGTTGTATGTATCATTGCATACCCTGAATAAGATTTGCAAGCACTGTGCCGAGAGCTTTTGCACTAACCAGTGCTTCGTCAAGAGTGTTTCCCGTGGTTCCGACCTCAACAATTAGATGGCCTTTTGATACCTGCCCATTGAAGCGCTCTTTTCTTAAATTAAGCGGTCTGGCTAAATTGACATATGACTCATCCAGCTTTTTTTGCAGTGCTGCGCCAAAAGAAAGGTTTTCTTTCCAATTAGGATGTTCAAGGCCGCTGCCATTGGTCCCTTCAACTATCATTATCTGAGCTGCTTTCTGTCCGTCTACTTCACAGACTGTGCTGATTTTTGTTCCGTCAGACTGCACCATTGCATCTCTGTGAAGGTCAATTACAATTTGTATTGACGGATATTGTTTAAGGTATTTCTGCATCAATTCCAAAGATTTTCTATAGGACCCGCTGTAGGATGGGTAATCATTTATTGTTGAATCGTGAATTGTTTTAATACCTTTATCTTCAAGGGTTTTTGCAAGCACATTGCCAACTTTAGCCACAGTAAAGTCTAAATCTTCTGTTCTGTCTGTGTCTGTGGGCTGATAGTTATAAGCTTCAGAAGGCCTGTACGATTCTGAAGTATGCGTATGAACTATTAATACCAAAGGTCCATTCCCCGAAAATTTCATTTGAGGCTGCCCTATATTATCAATTGTATAGTCCGTTTCATTATTAATAGGAATTCCGCAAGTAAGTTTGCTTCCTTTTTTTATTGTAGTTTCAAGAATTCCTTTAGGTATTCCCTTATCAGTTTCTTTTTGCGTCGTATTATCAGTCTTAGTTACTTTATTGGTTTTGTTTTGTACTTCATTTTCAGGTACGGTATAAACTACAGCCAGGCTTTGCCCAATGAGATTTTTAAGTGCGTTATTTTTTATTAAATTAATAATATTCTTATTGTCAATGTTATCATTTTGAAGAGCTGCAACTGAAGATTTAATAACAAATCCTAAAAAAATTTTTTCAGTATCAGCACCTGAAAAACCTGAAAAAACTAAAAAAATACCTATAATACATAAAAATAATAAAATCTTTTGTGTTTTTTTTGAAATCATATCTTGCTCCTTTCAAGTTTTTATGATATTATATATTTATATTATTAATATTAATAAAATAATATCATTATTACTGATTAAGGGAGGTTTTTAAATGAGAAAAAAACTGCCCGCAACATTGGTACTGACTTTAATTCTAACACTTTGTTTATCAATCTCGTCTTCGGCATTTGCCGCAGTGGGGATTATTCAATCTGAAGATTCTGAAAAAGTTAATATTGACATTACATTCTATAATAACGGAGACACGAGCATAACCGCAAGGCCTATACCTGTCCTTTACACAGAATCGGGGCAGATTGCAGGAATTTGTCCGGGAAGCCTTACAACACTTAATCCCGGTGATTCCATCACTCAACAATATAGTATTGTTTTAAGGGAGAAAATGGTGTATAAAACAT
>JAUZPY010000105.1 GCA_030705805.1 Bacillota bacterium
AATATCGGTACCGCAATAAGGAAAATAAAGGACATGCTGTCCAGTACATATTCAAAATTTGCGTATCCTTCCTTTAAGTTTATTACCATTGTGTATATTCCGGCAAAAAGAAGTATGAAGGCACAGAAAATATAGCCTGATACATTAGTAAAAAAAGACCTGATCTCACGGTTATATATTGCTTTCATTTTCGTCACCGCCTTCATCTTTTATTTTTTCTTCACCAGGCTCATCAATTTCTTCATCCTTGCTTGTAAGTTCAATAAATATGTCCTCAAGCGAAGCTGTTTTTGCAATCATTTTCAAGATTGGTTTATTATGTTTACAGAAGGCATAAAAAACATCTTCCGCTATATCCTCATCTTTTTCAAATTCAATGCTGATATCAACGGTACCTTTCTTTTCCCCGTCCTTGCAGCTTATATTTTCAATGTGTCTTATATCGGCTAAAACATCAGCCATATCTGTAATTTCTGCTTTTGCCGTAATTTCAAGGGTGCTTTTTCCTGCAAACAATTTTTCTAAATTTTCCGGTGTGTCGCAGGCAACTAACCTGCCTGAAGAAATAATCATTATTTTATCGCAGATTGCCTGTACCTCCGATAAAATATGACTGCTTAATATAACCGTATGCTTTTCTCCCAAAGCTTTTATCAATGTCCTGATTTCAATAATTTGCTTTGGGTCTAACCCTACCGTAGGTTCATCTAAGATTATTATCGAAGGTTCACCTAAAAGGGCCTGTGCAATACCGACACGCTGTTTATAGCCTTTAGAAAGGTTTTTTATAAGCCGGTTCTGTACCGATTCTATACCGGTCTCCTTAAGTACAGTTTCAATTTGCTTTAATGCTTCGTCTTTTTTTATGCCTTTTGCTTTTGAAACAAAGCTTAGATATTCTCTTGTAGTCATATCAACATAAAGAGGGGGCAGCTCCGGCAAATAGCCGATTTTCTTTTTTGCAGATATGGCATCTTCAAAAATATCAAGTCCGTCAATGGATACTGTCCCGCTATTTGCTGCCAAACACCCTGTGATAATGTTCATAGTGGTGGATTTACCCGCTCCGTTAGGTCCTAAAAAACCATAAACCTGCCCGTCTTCAACCGTAAAGGACAAGTCCGAAACTGCGGTATGGGCACCATAGGTTTTCGTTAAATGGGAAACCTCTATCATCTTTTCTTCTTCCTTTCTTTTTGCTAATCCTTAGTCCTAAGGGGGATTTGCCCATATATGGTTTTAAAAGGCAAACTTCCCGAAAGTAATGCGCTAAAATGCTCGTTGCCTTTTCTTACAAAAAAATTTGCTCTTTTAAAACTCTCCGACCCTGCCTTTAGAAAAATTTTTGTCTTTTCACGCGTAAGAATTGCAGCATCTGACGCCTTGCAAAATCGACAAGATAAGAAGGACTAAAAATTTAACAAGGGCAGGGCATATAGTGGCTTATCTCTCTTATTTCTAATAAGGTCAATCATTTTTTAATGCTTTAATTGCATCCTTTAATAACTTATACTTTAAATTATATAATTTTTATAATAGGTGTCAATGTATTTTAAGCTGTATTTACATTAGATTTTCCATTTGTTCATAAAAAGTTTACTTTGTTTACAAATTGTTTAAAAATGGCCTGACCGCCATCTATCACACCTATCAAGTAAAGGGGGACAACACCGCCATCCGCTATCACCTGTCAAGGCAAAGCAGGCATTATTAAAAGGGCGGCTTCTGCCGCCTTTTTTTGCTGAAGTACTAATACAAAAAGGCAGCCGGAAAATTTATCCGACTGCCTTAACAAAATACTATTTTACTACATAATAAGCATATCCATCATATACTCCGCAAAAAGATGAAACTTTATCTTGACTAAGCTTTACTGTTTTATCATCCTTTACCATATAAATGCAGCCATCAATAGCATTATTTATATAATAAGCACCGTCATATTCTGTAACACTGTTTGCAACCACTCCGGAATCGGAAAAAGGTTTAAAGTCAGAACCGTCAGAATTGCATATAAACATACGCATATCATTGCTTACCGGTGTATAGAAGTTCAGAATATGCCTTCCGTCTTTAGTCTTACACCTAAATTCAAGATTAAGTCCGTAAACCATGATATCCTCTTTGGTCTGAGCGTTCACTCTGCGGAAGTTTTCAGCCATATCAGAATAATAAATATAACCATCTATGTATTCAGGATAATATGCAGCCTTTGCTAGGAATTCATCACCTGACCCGTCTGCATGCGCCCTTCTCAGCTCATAGTTTGCTTTAAGGTAATAAACATACCCGTCAGCATATTCGAAAGCATAATTGAAATCTCCCGTAACAGTAGCCAAAGTCTTTCCGGTAACATCTTTTACATATGTTCCGTCTTTTGTTACGCACCAAGCGTTCCCATCATTAGTAAAGCCTATCTGGGTCGCATTTTGAGCAACTTTATATTCACTTTTGTCTTTAATATTAAAACTATTGAAGCTAGAACCCTGCTGTATTACATATATATAGTCGCCATCCACTCTCCAACTGCCAATGGAGGTCACATATTCTGTTTTTCCTGTTTCCATATCGAGAGTATATATGGCTTTATCATCAGAATAGACCATTTTATTTCCTGTAAATTCCGCCTTGTTAAAACCTTCCGGCATACTCACTATTTCTCTTTTATTTCCGTCTGTTTTTATTAAGGTAGGATTTTTATAAGATGTCCTCTCTACTACAGCACCGTCTTCACTGGTCCATCTGACCTTTGCGCCATATGCTTCACATACATATCTTAAAGGTACATATAATTTGCCGTCCATAGACTTTGATGCAACCGGCAATTCCTCTTCAAGATTAGATATTACCTTGCCATTTTCATCCTGACTTTTTACACTTACCGTTTTACTTCCTTCGGTAAAAGTCAAACTAACATTACTTGAATTGCCTGAATCGCTCAGCGTATAAGCACTATTATCCACCTTATAATCCAAATCCATCAATTTTGCAAGTTCTGAAGCGGAAACCAAAGTTACGCCATCATTCACTGCAATCTTGATTTCATTGTTATCAATTTTTGCTGCTGATACTGATAAAGTAAAAGTTGTAATAAATACGGTAATTATCAATAGTATCTTTTTCATATTTTGTCCTTTATGAGTCCGGTATCAGCCGAACTAAATTTTATTCAACAGTTACACTCTTGGCGAGATTTCTGGGCTTATCAACATCAAGACCCTTAGCCTTAGATACATAATAACCAAAGAGCTGCATTGGAGGAACAACTAAAGAAGGTGTAAATATATCTTCCGTATCGGGAATATAAAATACATACTTTGCTTTCTTCTCAATAAGCTTGTTGCCTTCCCCGCAAAGAGCATATATAACTGCGCCTCTGGCTCTGACTTCTTCAATATTTGAAAGCATTTTGTCAAAATGATTCTTTGAAGCTGCCACAGCTACCACTAAAGTTCCGTTTTCAATAAGTGAAATAGTTCCATGCTTAAGTTCTCCGGCAGCATAAGCTTCAGAATGAACATAAGAAATTTCCTTCAATTTTAAAGAACCCTCCATGGCAGCCGCATAATCGGTACCTCTGCCAATAAAGAATGCATGCTCAATCTTACAATACTCGTCTGCAACAGCTTTAATTTCTTCACGCTTTTCAATAACCTTTTCCACCTTATCCGGCAGATCATAAAGCGCTTTTACATATTTGTCAAGCTGATCTTTTTCAATTGTTCCCAAAAGATCGGCCATATAAAGCGCAATAAGGTATATTGCAGAAAGCTGCGTTGAGTATGCTTTTGTTGTTGCTACAGCAATTTCGGGGCCTGCCCATGTGTACAAGATATCCTCAGATTCTCTGGCAATTGTGCTGCCTACAACATTTACGATAGACAGAATTCTTGCCCCTGCCTTCTTGGCATCTCTCATAGCCGCAATGGTATCAGCTGTTTCACCGGACTGGCTGATAACAACAACCAGCGTCGTATCGTCAACAATAGGCTCTCTATACCTGAATTCAGAGGCCAATTCAACTTCAACGGGTTTTCTTGTAAGCTTTTCGATAACGTACTTGCCTACACAGCCTACATGGTATGCGCTTCCGCAGCCAATAATAGAAATTTTAGTGAATTTCTCTATATCTTCTTTTGTCATGCTGATATTATCAAGCTTAACATGACCTTCATGTATTCTGGGATGAATTGTATCCCTTAAAGCTCTGGGCTGTTCCAGCATCTCTTTATACATGAATGAATCGTAGCCGCCCTTTTCAGCAGCTTCAACGTCCCAGTTAACCTCAAATATTTTTTTCTTGATTAAATTTTTATTTCTATCGTAAATCTTTACATCTTCTTTGGTAGCAACTACAAATTCATCGTTTTCAAGCAAATAAACGTTTCTTGTATGACCCAAAATAGCCGGAATATCGGAAGCAATATAGTTTTCGCCTGTTCCGAGACCAACAATCAAAGGACTTTCCTTACGAACTGCCATCATTGTATCAGGATAGTCTTTGCATACAATACCCAGCGCATAAGAGCCGTTAAGACGAGCCGTTGTTTTAACAACCGCATCAAAAAGGTCGCCTTCATAATACATTTCCAAAAGCTGAGCTATAACTTCCGTATCGGTTTGGCTCTTAAATTCAAAGCCTTTATTGGTAAGCTCATCTTTTAAAGTAAGATAATTTTCAATTATACCGTTATGTACTACAGCAAAGGTTCCTGACATGGAAGTATGAGGATGAGAATTTACATCCGAAGGCTCTCCGTGTGTCGCCCAGCGTGTGTGGCCTATACCAAAAGTACCTTTTATCTTGAAACCGTCCTCAATACTTTCTGAAAGAACCGCAAGTTTTCCTTTTTTCTTAGCAACAGTAATATCTCCGTTATTATATACAGCGATTCCCGCTGAATCATATCCTCTGTATTCAAGTCTTGCAAGGCCTGAAAGCAAAAATGGCGCTGCCTGCTTCTCGCCGATGTATCCTACTATTCCGCACATAGTAAAATCCTCCTTAATAACATTCATTTTATGATCGAGTTATTATCAATAAACAGTATACTACAAAATTATATTATTGGCAACAGTTTTCTTGCACCATAAAGCTTATGCCGAAGCAAAAAAACTTGTGTAAAATATCTCCTTTATATTTCTTTTTGTGTGCAAAATTTTGTTCTAAACCTAAAAAAACTGTATTTTTCATATATTCCCATTAAATCTTTAGGCAAAACCATATTATCTCTCTTTATTCAAGAAAGCTTTTGCAATTTCTATAAACTTCTCTTTATTAGACAATATTGCAGGATGTCCTCCCTCTTTGAATATATGCATCTTTCCACCTTCGATTTGCTCAATGAGTTTTGAGTATGTTTTCTCATAAAAGTCAGGATCAATAAATTTTATAAATTCATCTTCT
>JAUZPY010000106.1 GCA_030705805.1 Bacillota bacterium
AAAGCTATATTGGAGTAGGTGAAATATATGAGAGAAAAAGAAATTAAAAGAACCACGAAAGAAACAGATATAAGCCTTAAGCTTAATTTGGACGGAACAGGTGAAAGCAGCGTAAATACCGGCTGCGGCTTTTTAGATCACATGATTACGCTTTTTGCCAAGCATGGAGGTTTTGATGTTGAAGTCTCCTGCAAGGGAGATACTTTTGTAGACTATCATCATACCACAGAAGATGTGGCAATCTGTCTGGGAGAGGCTTTTAAAGAATGCCTTGGAGATATGAGGGGCATTAACCGTTACGGTGACGTTATACTTCCCATGGATGAGGCTTTGATTATGGCGGCAGTGGATATTTCCGGCAGAAGCTATTTAGGCTATGAGGTTAATATACCAACTGAAAAGGTCGGAGATTTTGACACTCAGCTTGCGGAAGAATTTTTCTTAAGCTTTGTAAGAAAAGCTTCTGTTACACTTCATTTAAGAAGCATTACGGGAACTAATTCTCATCACATTATTGAAGCGTGCTTTAAGGCTTTCGGGCGTGTACTTAAGACTGCATCATCTATAGATGAAAATAGAAAAAATGAGATTCCGTCCACAAAGGGAGTATTGTAAATGATTGCTGTTATTGATTACGGAGTCGGCAATCTTTATTCGCTTAAAAGCTCCTTTGATTCAATAGGGGCAAAAATAACAGTGACCGGTGACGAAAAGGAAATAAGAAAGGCCTCAAAAATTGTTCTTCCCGGCGTAGGAGCATTTAAGGATGCGGCTTTTAAGCTGAAAGAATGCGGACTGGATAAGGTAATAAAAGAGGAAGCCAATTCTGGCAAGCCACTGCTTGGAATATGCCTTGGAATGCAGCTTTTATTTGAAAAGAGCTATGAGTATGGAATACACGAAGGACTGGCCTTGATACCCGGAAGCATTAAACCTATGGCAGGAGTTATTCCTCCGGAATTAAAAATTCCTCATATAGGCTGGAATGCACTGCATTTTCCTAAAGGAAAGGGAAAAAGCCCCATATTTAAATATGTAAATGAGGGCGAATGCGTTTATTTTGTTCATTCCTACTACGCAGCAAACTGTGATGATTACATTTTTGCAACGGCGGAATACGGCGAAGAAATAACCGCCGAAGTTCAGAACAAAAACATATTCGGATGTCAGTTTCACCCCGAAAAGAGCGGTGAAACAGGTCTGAAGATTTTAAAAGCTTTTTGCGAGCTTGGAGATTTATTATGATAATTTTACCTGCGATTGATTTATATGAAGGCTCTGCGGTGAGACTCTTAAAAGGCGACTATAATAAAATGACAGTCTATGATAAAGACCCTGCATGCGTAGCGGACAGGTTTAAAGAGTCCGGTGCAAAATGGATTCATGTTGTGGATTTGGAGGGAGCAAAAAACGGCGATACTCCCAATATAGAAACAGTTAAGAAAATATTAAAAGAAACAAAGCTTAATATTGAAATAGGCGGAGGTATCCGTTCTTTTGAGGTAATAGAAAAATATTTAAGCCTTGGCGTAGAAAGGGTCATTTTAGGGACAGCTGCGGTTTCGGAGCCTGATTTTGTTAAAGAAGCTGTAAAACTTTTCGGAAAAAATATAGCCGTAGGGGTAGATATCAAGGATGGTTTTGTGGCTATAAACGGCTGGACGGAAAACTCCGAATTAAAGTACATGGACTTTTTAAAGCAATTGGAAGATGACGGAGTAGGGACGGTTATATGCACAGATATTTCAAGGGATGGGGCAATGCAGGGAACCAACATTAACTTATATGATGAACTTGCAAGTGAACTTAAAATGAACATTATTGCTTCCGGAGGAGTATCTGATGTAGGAGATGTAAAGGTTTTGACTACTCTCGGCCTTTACGGTGCAATTATAGGAAAAGCCTATTATACAGGAGCCATTGACCTGAAAGAGGCAATTAAAATAGCCGAAGGAGACAAAGCGTAGTGGTTGAGTTTATCACTCACATTGCGTGTTGTGACGGCGACTTTACTGCAGCCGATAGCGGCAATTTTGATAGACTTCGGTTTTGTGTCTTGAAAGGAAAGGGTAATAGATGATTACAAAAAGAATTATTCCTTGTCTTGATGTTAAAGACGGGCGTGTTGTAAAAGGCGTTAATTTTTTGGGACTTTCTGATGTATCTTCGCCTGTAGAACTAGGCAAGTATTACAGCGATAACGGAGCGGACGAGCTGGTTTTTTATGATATTACAGCATCGGCAGAAGGGCGAAAGCTCTTTACAGATATACTTTGCGAGGTTGCAAGGACTATTTTTATACCTCTTACGGTAGGCGGAGGAATAAACACCATAGAGGATTTTGACAGAGTATTAAAATGCGGCGCAGATAAGGTCAGCGTTAATTCAGGAGCTATAAAAAACCCGGAGCTGGTAAAAGAAGCCGCACAAAAATACGGCGATCAGTGTGTGGTTTTAAGCTGCGATATAAAACGTGTTGACGGTGCTTTTAGAATTTTTGCCAAGGGCGGAAGAGAAAATACCGGCCTTGAGGCAATAGAGTGGATAAAAAGGTGCGTCGGTATGGGAGCCGGTGAAATAGTCGTCAATTCCATTGATACGGACGGAGTTAAGAAAGGCTTTGATATCGAGATGCTAAGGGCGGTCTGTGACGCAGTTAACGTGCCTGTAATAGCGTCGGGGGGCGCAGGTAAAACAGAGGATTTTATCACCCTGTTTAAGACTCTTCCAAAGGTTGATGCAGGACTTGCGGCATCCATTTTTCATTTTAAAGAGGTCGAGATACCAAAACTGAAGGAAGAACTTAGTGAAAACGGAATTAATGTAAGAAAGTAAGGGGTTTTTATGATAGATATAGATGAATTGAAATATGATGAGAAGGGCCTTATTCCTGCAATTGTTGTTGATGCAAGCACAAAAAAGGTTCTTACGCTTGCCTATATGAATAAAGAAAGCCTTAATATATCAATGGAAAAAGGCTTGACCTGCTTTTTCAGCCGTAGCAGAAATGAGCTTTGGCTGAAAGGTGAAACCTCAGGTAATTACCAGCATATTGTAAGCATTACGGCAGACTGCGACAAGGATGCATTGACAGTTTTGGTAAATAAGGACGGGCCTGCTTGCCATATGGGTACGGACAGCTGCTTTAATGACCTATTGTACTTAAATGAAAATGAAAGCACCTTTTCCCTTGAAAAGCTGATGGAGCTAGTCCAGACCAGAAAAACTGAAAAGAAAGAAGGCTCCTACACAACGTACCTTTTTGAAAAGGGAATAGATAAAATCCTGAAAAAGGTAGGCGAGGAGTCAACAGAAGTCATAATTGCCGGCAAGGCTAATGATAAAAAGGAAACCATTTATGAAATTGCAGACCTTACATATCATGTAATGGTGCTTATGATTGAAATGGGTATTTCTTTGGAAGACGTAATGTCAGAGCTTGCATCAAGGCATGTTATTGATAAAAAAGTTAAGCAGGAAAAGATGACGAATTGATGATTAAAAGTAACTTTCACACTCATACATCCTATTGTGACGGCCAAAGCACTGCAGAAGAGATGGTAAAGGAAGCCATAAAAGAAAACTTTACCGCTTTGGGCTTTTCCGGACATAGCTATACTTCGTTTGACGAAAGTTATGCAATGAGCCTTGCAAACGAACAAAAATATAAAGATGAAATAGCGAATCTTAAGGGAAAATATAAAAGCAAAATAATGATTTTTTGCGGCCTAGAATTGGATTTTTTTTCAGACTATGAAGCTTTGGGGTATGACTATATTATCGGTTCTGTCCACTATGTAAAAAAAGACGGTGTAGTTGTACCTGTTGATTTAAGTCCCGAAAGTTTAAAAGATAATGTAAATAATCTTTGGGGCGGAGATTGGTTTAACTTTACTGAAGATTATTATAATCTTGTTTCCCTTCTTCAGGCTAAAACAAAAGCAGACATTTACGGACATATTGATTTGGTGCTTAAATTTAACGAAGCAAATAGATTTTTTGACCAAACAGATAAAAGATATGTAAATCAGGTTTTAGAAGCTGTTGATTCATTACTTGAAGCAGATAAAATTTTTGAAGTTAACACCGGTGCAATGGCAAATGGATTAAGAACCATCCCGTATCCTGAAAAATGGATACTGAAATATATAAACAGCAAAGGCGGAAAGGTAATGCTTTCCTCCGATTGCCATAATGCCCAAAAGCTCGCCTATGGATTTGATTCAGCCGCCGAAATATTAAAAGACTGCGGCTTTAAGGAAGTATATACTTTAAATCAAAGCGGCTTTGAGCCGGTAAAGCTGTAAATTGCTATGTAAGAAAAAAGACGCCCAACGGGCGTCTTTTGCGTAATTTAAAGATGTTTTCATAAGGGCAAGTGAACCCGGTCCTTAATTACTGAGCGGCGTACATGCCCTTATTATTCATATACTGGAATATAGCTTCCCCATGCTGCTGCTCTTCTTTTTGTATGTGATTCAATATATCACGGACTCTGGTGTCTTTAAATTCAAAAATTGCAGTATTGTAAGTTCCTGAAACATACTTTTCAGTTGACAACAAGTCTGCACATATGTCCTTTTCGGATAAACCGGATGCTGTCTGAGCGTTATTGTTACTCCCCTGATTATCCTGCTGAGTACTTTGATTGTTCTGCTGGGTGTTCATGCCTTGGTTTGAACTTTGATTGCCCTGCTGATTAATATTTGGAATCGTACCGCCTAATAACTGATTAACTGTGTCAAGGTGATTCCTTTCTGCCTGTTCGTTTGACTTGAAAATTTGCTTTAACTGTTCATCGCTTACTTGATTTGCACAGCTGGCATATTTTCCGATACAAGTCTGTTCGTGGCTTTTCTGATCCTCAAGTAATATGCTTTCTTTTTGTGTTAATGTAATATCCATAATTAAACACCTCCAAGTTTATTTTTGGCAATTATCTGTAATTTATACAAATAACAAATATAAAGAATTAAATTTTCCAAAAAAAATGACGCCACTTTCGGCGTCATTTTTACTTTATGAAATTTTTTATAAAATGCTTTAATATTTGTGTCCTCTTTTTGAAGGCACTATTTATTATTTTACAAGCTATTTAACATTTACCTCACGGTTAAGCTCGGCTGATTTATAGAAACACTCAATAGCCTTGGATACTTCGAGGTTTTGCTCCTTAGTA
>JAUZPY010000107.1 GCA_030705805.1 Bacillota bacterium
CGGTACAGGAAGCGGAACATATGCATATGACTCTGAAATAAGAGTAATAGCAAACGCACCTTCTGACGGCTATGTATTTGCAGGCTGGGAAGTAGGCGGCAAGATAGTAAGCTATGCACAAAGTTATAATTTCTTTGTAAGCAAAGATATGACAATCACAGCAACCTATGCCCAGTCAGTAGTAGCTAAACCGATAATTACAATGGAAGTAACAACCGAGGTAAGCGGCAGCTACAAGATTGCCGGATTCCAAACAACCAGAAGCATACCGGCAGCAGGCTATACCTTCGTTGAATCAGGTATTATCTACGTAAAGGCTCAGGCAACAGCAAATGACTTGGTACTTGCAAACGTAGAAGGACTTGTAAGCGGCAAGACCATTAAGGTAAGTACTGCAACATCGCAGGAAGGCAACGGCCAGTATAACTTGAATGCAAGCTACACAGAGCTTGGCATAACAGCAGTAGGCTTCATGACTTACTTAGACGGCTCAGGAAACAAGGTAACTATCTACACCGATGCATACAATGTTACCCAGTAACAAATAAAATTGAATGAAATTGGCGGGCGGTTAGACCTTCCTCCGATTTCCGGTCCCCATAAAAAGGAGGAGCAGGCTTAAGCCTGCTCCTCCCTTTTATGTGTATGTAATGTAATGTTTTTCCCTTGTATATCTTCTCTTTGTATACACCTAATGGAAGCAATCCCCCCGCTTAAATAGCAAAAGCCTAAGTATTACCCAAAAATATTATTGGGGTTCAAAAGCCCTGTAACAGGCTTCCGGGCAATATGCGGGGATAATGTGACAAAGCAAATAAGTCACTACGTGCAAAAATGCTTAGCGCCCAAATAGCAGTAGAATCGTTTGACAAAGTAAAAGGCGGATACCACAAAAGGATAACCTGTGTTTGACACTTCAACAAATAAAGATGAGTTTTTTTACGAAATTACTTGCTTTTTTATTACTCATGCTATATAATAATGAAGAATATAAGTAAAAAAAAGTTTTCGGGGGATTTATAGTGAGAGTGATTGCCGGAATTTCAGGTGGACTTAAACTAAAAACTCTTGACGGTGAACAAACGAGGCCTACCGGAGATAGAGTGAAGGAGGCTCTTTTTTCATCTTTATCGGACAAGCTTAATGGTGCAAAAATCTTAGATGCTTTTGCAGGAAGCGGCGCTCTCGCCATTGAAGCTTTAAGCAGAGGTGCCAAAGCAGCAGTGCTTTGTGAAAATAATAAGGCTGCATACAATATTTGTGAGTTAAATCTAAAAAACACCCACACATATGAGCATGCTAAGCTTATATTAACTGATGCTATAAGTTATGTAAGATGTGCCGAAAGTAAATTTGATATAATATTTCTTGACCCTCCATATGCCGGCTGCTTCTATGAAAATTTTCTTAAAGAAGTGGCAATAAAAGGACTTTTAAATGAAAAGGGCATTGTAGTGGTAGAGTATGAAGAAAAGAACTTACCGGTAATTCCTGATAGCTTTCAAATCCTAAAAACCAAAAAATACGGAAGGGTGCATTTATCATTTCTTTCCATTGCAAAGGATGAAGCAAAATGAAGATTGCAGTAGTTCCCGGCAGTTTTGATCCGGTTACTTTGGGGCATCTTGATATAATAAAAAGGACATCCCAGATATTCGATCTGGTTTATGTCAGCATTTTAAAAAATGGCAACAAAGGCGGACATGCCTTGTTTACGGTTCCGGAAAGAATGGAGCTTTTACAGCGTGTTACCGGTGATATAAAAAATGTTAGGCTTGACAGCTTTGATGGCCTTTTGATTAATTACGCAAAGTCAAAAAATGCTTGTGTAATTGTAAAGGGCTTACGTGCTGTTACTGACTTTGAGTATGAATTTCAGATGGCTTTAATTAATAACAAGTTAGACCCTGAAATTGAAACAATGTTTATGATGACTAATGGCAAATATTCTTATCTGAGTTCAAGCATTGTCAAGGAGGTTGCAAGATACAACGCATCACTTAATGATCTTGTTCCTGATGAGATAATGCCTGATATATACAACAAATTAAATTCCATTAAGGAGGATTAATACATATGGAAATATTAGAAATTATAGACCAGTTGGAAGAAAAAATTGACAAGGCTATGAATATTCCGATTATCAACCGCAGCCTCATTGACAAAGAGGATCTGCTTGCAGATATTGAAGATATAAGACTTCAGCTTCCCGAAGAACTTAAACAGGCTCGTTGGTTAAAGGAAGAAAGAAAGAGAATAATTGCTGAAGCTGAACAAGAAGCAGAAGGAATTATTAAATCCGCTGAAGAAAAATCAATTCAACTGGTTAATGAACATGATATTTCAATAAAAGCATTTGAACATGCAACCGAAATAATTGATTCAGCAAAGAAAAATGCACAGGAAACCAGAAGTCAGACAGTAGAATATTGCGATGAGATTCTCTATAAAATGCAGCAAAAGTTTGAAGCTCTTGTTGAAACACTCAAAGAATCCAGATCCGGCCTTAAATAATTTATAATACTAAGCATATGGCGAACATATAATATACTACCAGAATAAAGGGAGTGTGTTTATGTTCGCCTTTAAAATTATAAATTTAAGGAAATGTTCAACTTATATTATTTGTGTACTGGCCAGCCTTTCCTTAGGACTTATTTCTGCCCTGCTTTCAGGAAGTAAAGAATATTTTTACACAAACATGATTTTGCCTGCCTTTACCATTTCCGGTGGTCTTTTTACTTTTATTTGGGTAATAGCATTTGCCTTACTTGGTGTATCTGCATATAAAATACATCGGTCTAAGTCTGTGGATAAAGATGCTTGCCTTATTGTTTGGGCGTATGTTATTGCATTAAGCTTTTTATGGCCCATTCCCTTTTTCAGACAGCAGCTCTTAGTTATTTCATTAATATTGATATTTTTATTATTGGCGGGCCTTTACATATTAATAAAGCGACTTTTTGAAGTATGCAAGCCGGCACTTTATATAATGATACTTTATACAATATTTATTATTTACTCAGCTTACTTAAATATTGCTGTTTTATTTTTAAACTAATACTATTATCATATGAAATGAAGAGAGATTTCGAGGATTTCTGTCCTTCAAGGCGGAGGACTAAGGTCATCTCTGATGCCTGTCAATGACGGCAATGTGCCTGCGGCGGGGAAAAACGAAAAAATTTTATCGGTTTAGACGAAGATAAAGCTCTGTATCCGGATTTCCGGGTACAGAGCTTTTAAAATCCTATAACGCAGACAAAACGTCCTTTATTTCTTGCATACTTTATTGTTGATGCGGTGCCGCCTCCCGAACCGTTATATATTGCAATAACAAGCCTTGCATTGTCAACCATATATCTGTTTCTCTCCTGCATACAGCCGGTAACATACTTGTCTCTCAAAATTTTTACACTGCTGCAATTGCCAAGTATTTCGCTGTAACGTCTTTTATAGCTCCATCCCCATCTTTCAGTTTGCTCCGGGCAAGGAACCGCCGCTTCCAAAGTTATGTGAGGATAACGTTCCTTTAGTTTTATAACAGCTTCAGCGCAAAAAATATCTGCTCCTTGTGCCATGCCTGTGATAAAATGTGTATAACCTTTCTTAATTGTCATTTCCACAGCACTTTCAATTCTTTCTTTTAGGTCTATACACAAAGGATTGCTCTCATCATTTCCCCATGGCATTGAATTAGGCCTTTTCCCTGTAAAGCATACCGCATTATCCATAATCTCACCTGTCTTTTCGAAGATTGTATTACCATTATACGAAATTATGTTCTGTATGTCAAGACTTTTTAATCTCTCTTTTATACTATATTTTTACAAGATAATTTGTTCTTGAAATTGAGCTATAAATAGAATATAATAAAAAAAGGGGGTGTTATTTTGTCCCTTAAGATTTCACTCTTTGCTTTTGATAATATATAAGGTCGTGATTTTATGAATGAGAGGGACTGGGAAATTCTTATTGATATTAAGGCAAAAAGCTTACCTATTACTGTAAATGATGTTGTAAAATGCTGTGGAGCTATTGTTACCAGTTATATTAACGGACAAAATTTAATTGATGAAAATGATTTTAATTATCTAACTAAAAATGACGGATTCACTGCAATAATACAAGGCAGATATATAATTTTCTATGATGATGCCATAAAATCCGAAGAGCGAAAAAGAATGGCTATTATGCATGAGTTGGGTCATATTTACGGCCGGCATCTTGTTACTGAAAGTGATGTCTTTGACGGACGAGCTACTATATTTAACAACACATCGGTAAAAGCTCCTAATATTGTTGAGGAATCTGCAAATAATTTTGCTTTAAAAGTTTTGGCTCCGGCCTGTGTCCTCTGGGGTCTTAAAATAACCAAAGCGTCAGACATTGGATTACTTTGTAAAATTCCTGATGCGGCAGCTAAGCAGAGAGCAGATAGAATGAAAGTGCTCTATCAAAGAGAAAATGAATTTTTAGCATATCGCGGCAAAACATGCTTTTTACAAAGCCCTTTAGAAAGAAGAGTATATGAGCAATTTTCGGATTTTATCATAGTGGAAAAGAAAAAAATGAATAAATAAAAAGAATGTGCAATGTAATGCACCCCGGATATGCCATATAAATCACATATCCAAGGTGCATTTTATCTTGCCTTTCTTATTTAGCTAAAGCTGTACATTTTTATTAATATTAGTCTTTTACCTTAAGTTTATCTCTTAGAAATTGGCAGGCTTCATTTAATGCCTCCGTAGCTTCAGGAAACATCGGTGCTAATAAGGGGAAGCAATGAAACATACCCTTCCATACTTTAATGTGAACTTCTACCTGGGCTTGCTTTGCTTTTTCGGCAAGACGAGTAGAATCGTCACGCAGTGTTTCGTTATTTCCAACTTGAATCATAATTGGAGGCAGTCCATGTAAATCTGCAAATAAAGGGGACGCGTATGGATGTTTCGGGTCCCCCTTCCCTACATAATAACCCAAGTAAGTTTCATTTGCCCCTTTCGGCGTACAGGGATCTGCTTTAACGCGAGTCCTATGTGATTCACCTGACATTGTCATGTCTGTACAAGGAGAAAAAAGAGCTGCGCAAGATGGCATAGGCAATCCATCGTCTTTGCATTTTATCATTGCGGCAAGTGCAATCCCTCCTCCTGATGAATCGCCTGC
>JAUZPY010000108.1 GCA_030705805.1 Bacillota bacterium
ATGGTAATTTCAGAAAAGTCCGGAGGGGTTTGAGGTGCACCTTCAACTATAAGCACAAACTCTCCTTTAGGAGGGTTTTGTTCATAATAATCTAAAGCTTCTTTAATAGTTGTTCTTCTGAATTCTTCATGTATCTTGGTCAGTTCCCGGCATAGGCTTATTTTTCTGCCTTCCCCGAAGTACAATATAAAATCCTTTAACGTAGTTAAAAGCTTATGGGGCGCTTCATAGAAAATCATGGTTCGTCTTTCAGAAATAAGCTCCTCTAAATGTTTTTTCCTGCTTTGGCGGTTTACTGACAAAAATCCTTCAAAACAAAATCTTCCGGTAGCCATTCCGCTGCCTATTAAAGCATTAATGGCTGCTACGCAGCCCGGAATCGGCACAACATCTATGCCTTTTTCTATGCAAATAGCTACTAAGTCTTCACCCGGGTCACTAATTGCCGGCGTTCCGGCATCCGAAACTAAAGCAATAGATTTACCGCTTCGCATTTCTTCGGCCAGAAATTCTCCTTTTTCTTTTCGGTTATGTTCATAATAGCTGGTCAAAGGCTTTGATATTTCAAAATGATTCAGCAGCGTTAGGGTTCTCCTTGTATCTTCAGCTGCTATTATATCAACACTTTTTAATACTTCAAGACACCTCAGCGTTATATCTGAAAGATTTCCTATAGGTGTTGCACAAAGATATAGTTTTCCTGTCATATCTTATCCTCCGTATTCTTCTTTAGGAACATATTATAGGTCTTAAGGTAATGCCCGCCGCCCCTTAGCCCTTCAATCAGTATCATATCCGGCTCCTTATCAGGGGTATCAGAAACTAAAACCAAACGCTTTGGCTCCAGTTTATATTCTCTCATAAGACACATTATGTCTGCCAGCCTGCGAGGCCTATGAACCATCGCAAAAGTTCCTCCCGGCCTGGTTAAATGAGCTGCGTTTTTTATTATGTCTTCTAATGTGCAAAGTATCTCATGCCGGGCTATAGCCTTATCATTATCCGGATTTACAAGTCCGCCGCCCCAGTTCATATATGGAGGATTGCAAGTAACAAGGTCAAATTGCCTTCCTTTATATAATTGGGAAGCTTCTTTAACATCGCCTATGGTAATAATAATTTTATCTTCCAGCATATTAAGCTGCATGGATCTCTTGGCCATATCTGCCGCTTTTTCCGATATTTCAAGGGCATCAAAACTACATGTCTTGTTATTTGCATATATAAGAAGAGGGATTATTCCGGTTCCCGTACACAAGTCCAGTACGCTTCCTCCCTTTTTGACTTTTGCAAAACTAGAAAGCAGCACCGCATCTGTTCCATACTTAAAAAGACTTCTGCTTTGAATTAGTTTCAAATTGTCTATTCCTAAAAGTTCAATAGTCTCATCCTGCATAGTCCTAGTGCCGCCTCCTTTCAAGCTTCTATTATACTTCACTTTTACATTATGAACAAGTGAAAATCATAAAATGAGTTGAATTTTTTTATAATACATGCTATAATGCTAGGAAATAACAAAAAAGGTGTGAAATGTAATGAGCAATTTAGCTGAACTTAAAGAAGCCTTTATAAAAAATTATGGAGATGGAGAAGGTATCAGGTTTTTTGCTTCTCCCGGCAGAGTAAATTTAATAGGCGAGCATACGGACTATAACGGCGGATATGTTTTTCCGGCTGCCATTTCTGCCTGCTCGACTGTAGCGGTAAGAAAAAGAAACGATAATATTGTACGAATTAAAGCAACTGACCTTGATGAAATTGCCACAATTGATATTAATCATATTAAAGATTATAAAAATTTAAAATACGGAAATTATCAGGCTGGCGTAATTGACGAAATGCTTAAAGACGGATACATAATGACAGGTGCAGATATGTTATATGAAGATGGCGTTCCCCATGGAGGTGGGCTTTCATCATCTGCGGCAATAGAAGTTGTTACTGCATGTGTGTTCAATACCTTTTCTAAAGAATCCGGCGGCAAATCCGGCACCCCTGTGGATTTGGCTTTAATCGGCCAGAAGGCAGAAAATAACTATGTTGGAGTTAATTGCGGTATAATGGATCAGTTTGCATCGGCTAACGGAAAGAAAGATATGGCCATGTTTTTAAAGTGCGATGATCTTTCTTATGAACTGGTTCCCATTAAACTCGGCGACTGCAAATTGGTTTTATCCAATACAAATAAAAAGCATAAGCTTGGAGAATCCAAATATAACGAACGTAGAAGTGAATGTGAGAAGGGTTTTGCAGACCTTAAAAAGGTTATGCCGGATAAAAATTGCCTCGGTGAAATTACCCCGGATGAGTTTGAAAAAAACAAGGCTGCTATTAAAGACCCTGTTGTGCTTAAAAGAATCACTCATGTAATTTACGAGGATGACAGAGTTCTTAAATCTGTCAAAGCTTTAAAAAGCGGGGACATAGCTTCTTTCGGCCAGTACATGAATCAGTCCCATGCCTCATTAAAAGACCTTTATGAAGTTACAGGCTATGAACTTGACACTCTAGCAGAAACTGCTCAAAAAGTTTCGGGAGTAATTGGCAGCAGAATGACAGGCGGGGGCTTCGGCGGCTGTACAGTCAGCATTGTAAAAGAGGACTCCATAGATAACTTCATTAAGGTTGTAGGTGAAATATATAAAAAGGAAATCGGTTATGATGCTTCCTTCTATATATTTGATATCGGGGATGGCGGAAGAGAAATTAAATAATACAAAGGCAGTCAAATAATTTGACTGCCTTTCTTCTGCCGGCCATGGGTATATAGTTCATATTTTTATTATTTCGGCAAAAAGCTAATAATCGTTATAAAGTAAACAAAAAGCCGCATCAATTGATGCGGCTTTTTTCACTGTCTAATTAGTGTTTTTCTTAGGTGCACCCTGATATTTCTTCTTACCGGGTTCGTTCTTGGTCGATGCTTTATTTTTCTTTCTCTTTATAAAAGCATTCTTAAGCCAAACCCAAAGAGGAGCACAAAGGTAAATTGAAGCATAGGTACCTGCTATAATTCCAATAATAATCGGCAGTGCAAATTCCTTAATTGAACTAACACCAAGAATATAAACCATACCTATTGTTAAAAGTGTTGTAATAGAACTGTTTAAAGTTCTGGTAAAGGTCTGGCTTATGCTCACATTAGCAATTTCCGCATAAGCGGTGCTTCTTTCTTTTTTTACATTTTCTCTTACTCTGTCAAAAATTACAATTGTGTTGTTTATAGAATAACCAACAATGGTAAGGATTGCAGCAACAAAGGAGTTATTTATCGGCCATTTGAATATCGCATAAAAGCCAAGCATAATTAAGATGTTGTGAATAAGACCGGCAACTGCAGCTACTCCTGATAATACTTCAAATCTTACTGTAATATATAAAAGCATTAATATAACAGCAATTACAACAGCCTTCATAGAGTCAGACAGTATTTTTTTACTTGTAGCCTCACCGATTGTCGTAACATTTCTATCATTCTCGGGGATTTTTACTCCATACTTTTCTTCAATTGCGGTAAAGATTTTATCTGCATCACTATTAGTCTTTTTGCCGGTAGTATCAGCGGCAGTATTATCTGTTCCTTTTTTAGACGCAAGGTAACCGCCGAGCTCTACTGTCTTTATTACTATAGATTTACCTTCATTAAGCGATTGAACCTGTGTTTCTCCGTGAACTATATCTTTTACCAACTTTTGAATATCGTTAGGGTCATACTTTGCACCCTGCATATCTATCTGTATTGTGGTACCGCCTGTAAATTCAATACCATAACTTATACCTTTGTTAACTATAAAGCCCACTATACCTGCTAGTATAAGGACAACAGATACTATAGCAAAAAATTTACTTTTTCCGGTGTAATCAAACTGTTTCATCTATAGCCCTCCTTCTTACGCCAAAAAGCCAGGTGTTTTTAAATTCAAAGCCCCTTATAAGCCTTATCATTAAGAACTTTGTAAGAATAATAGCTGTAAACATACTTACAAGGGTACCAACTGTTAACGTAACAGCAAAGCCTCTTATTGAGCCTGTGCCATAGATGTAAAGCACTAATGCCGCTATTAATGTTGTAACGTTAGCGTCTATGATTGCTGTCAAGGCTCTATGGAAAGCTGAATCAACAGATGCTCCAAGGGTTTTTCCTGTACGAAGCTCTTCCTTTAGTCTTTCAAATATAATACAGTCAGCGTCAACCGCCATACCTATCGAAAGAATAATACCGGCAATACCCGCAAGGGTTAATGTTGCCTGAAGTCTTACAAGAATAATTACTACCAATGCGGTGTAAGCACAAAGACTGACTGAAGCAATAACGCCCGACAGCCTGTATACACCTATCATAAATAAAAGAACCAAAATCAATCCAATGCCGCCGGCAATAAGGCTCTTTGACATAGCTTCTTCACCCAAAGTAGGACCAACGCTTTGTACCTGACCTACTTCAAGCTTAAAGGGAAGCTGACCGCTTCTGATTTGAGCAGCTAAGGTTGAAGCGCCCTCCTTGTCAAAGCTACCTGTAATAACGCATTTATCAGAATCAATAACCTGTGAAACAGATGGCTTTGAAACAGCCTTTTCATCAAGGTAAATTCCAATATAGTTATTATTGTTTGCTTGATAGTTTAATACTGTCTGAGTTGCTTTTTTGAAGGCTTCCCGTCCTGCGCTTGTAAGTTCAAGGGAAACATAGTACGAAGCTGCATTGGCTTGGCTGGTTTGTCCATATTGCATCTGCGCATTTGCAATGTACTCATTAGTACCTTCCATTAATATATTGCCTTGATAATCTCTAAATGTTAATTTTGCAGTAGATCCCAGAATTGATACAGCCTCCGAAGGATCCTCAACGTCAGGAATCTCAATCCTTACTGAGTTGTCTTTTTGGACCGTAACCGTAGCATCATAATATGCCTGGCTGTCCAAACGGCTTCTGATTATTGATTGTACTGTATCCATTTGCGCTGATGTAGGTGTAACGCCTTCTTGAGGCTTAAACTCTATCAGCGAACCTCCAACCAATTCAAGGCCCTGCTTAATTCCATACTCTTTATCAAGAGCACTGGGGAATCTGAAGTCGCCGATTGTTACATCAAACATGCATACA
>JAUZPY010000109.1 GCA_030705805.1 Bacillota bacterium
AAGCAATACTTCCGGCAAAACGGAAGTAGGCGGTATGCCGGGGGGCAATATGCCCGGCGGCATGGGAAGTATCGGCAAGGATACAGACGTGATTTTCGAAATGAGCGGAGGCTCTGTTTATGCTCTTACTTCGGGAGACGGCATTGATATCAACGGAAGCGGCGTAATAAAGGGTGGCAGCATCACCGTATACGGACCTGAAAATGACGGAAACGGAAGCATTGACTGCGCGGGTTCGTTAAAAGCTTCGGGCGGCAGTGTAATTGCAGCCGGATCCTCCGGCATGGCAGCATCACCGTCAGGTCAGAACACAATAGCCGTTTATACCGATACTTTTAGCTCTGGTACTGTTGTTATTACAAATTCAAGCGGAGATGAGCTTGTAAGGTTTACGCCGGAAAAGAAATTCGGCTTTATATGTTATTCAGACAGCAGTATTAAAACAGGTGAAACTTATACGGTAACTGTCGGCGGCACAAAAGTCGGAAGCATAACGGCCTCAAGCATAAAGAGCCGAAACCGCATAGGTTTTAGAGCGGAAATTTTTCGTAAGAAAAGGCAAAAGCACAGTGAATACGTATGTATTCATGAGCCTTTTAAAACCATATAGGGTTCTACTCGGCTTATACCTAACCGTTTTAGTATAAAGTGAATGGTTTATATTTTGGAAGAAGGTGATTTTAATGAACAAAAAAAGCGTTTTATACGTGCTTACCTGTCATGTACTCTGGGGAATTTTCCCATTGTACTGGAAGCTTTTAAAGGATGTAAATCCGGTTTACATTTTGGCAAACAGAATTTTTTGGGGGCTATTGTTTTGCTTGATGGTTGCTGCCATTACGAAAAGCTTTTATCAGGTAAGAAATGCATTTAATGATAAAAAAGAGTTCTTGACTTTATGCCTTTGTTCCGTATTGGTAACTGCCAACTGGGGTCTTTACATATACGCTATCAGTACGGACAGGATTTTAGTGTCCAGCCTGGCATATTATATGAACCCAATAGTTGCGGTTTTGATGGGCGCAATTTTCTTTAAGGAAAAATTAACCGTACTGCAATGGGGAGCGGTAGCGTTGGCATTTGGCGGCATCGGCATATCTCTCTCGATGGGCGGCGGCGGCTCGGATATCATTCTTGCCCTGGCTATATGCTTCACCTTTGCATTCTATGGAGCATTTAAGAAACTGATTAAATCGGAAAGTAATACTTCAAGCTTAATAGAAACGCTTTTAATGTCTCCTTTAGCGCTTGCTTTCATTATATATATGGAAAGTATAGGACAAGGCTCAATCGGAATACTGTCCGGATGGCGGTATATATTGATACCTTTGACCGGCGCAGTAACTATCATTCCCATGCTGTTTTTTGCAAAGGGAATTAAGGGCGTGCCTTATTCTCTTGCCGGTATGCTGATGTACATTAATCCCACACTGCAATTTTTAATCGGTATGCTTACCGGTGAAACAATTGATAAAACAAAGATAGTAAGCTTTATATTTGTTTGGGCGGCGTTAATTCTTTATTTGGTGTCCGGCTTTATAAAGTCAAAGAAAGAAGTTACAAAGGAAGTTACGGTAAAAAGTATTAGTTAAAAGAGTTAAAGAGTTTAAGGGCTAAAAAAATTTTTAAATATTTTCTTCTATACCCCATTTTTTAGATACCTTTTTTCGTAATATGTAGTGTAAAACAAAAAACAGAAAGGATGATTTGAAAATGAAAAAATTAATGGCAATGTTAGTAGCAATGTTAATGGTATTAACTACCGTAAACGTATTTGCATCGGGAAAGAAAGATGGAGGAAGCGCTTCCGCTAAAGCAACAGTAGAAGTTAAAGCTGAAACAGAAACCGATACAGACGAAGATGCTGACACCGAAAAAGACGCTGAAACCGAAGAAGACGCTGACAAGCCCGCAGGCACAGTAAAGGATGCAGTAATTGAAGCAGCTAAGGAAGCAGCTAAAACAGCTAGAGAAGCAGCCGAGGCAGCAGAAGCAGCAGCCCAGGCAGCTACCGGAGAAGCAAAGGTAGCAGCAGAAGAAGCAGCCAAAGCAGCAAAGGCAGAGGCAGAAAAAGCAGCAGCAGCACTTAAAGCAGCTAAAGAAGCAGCTAAGACAGAGGCAGAAAAAGCAGCAGCAGCACTTAAAGCAGCTAAAGAAGCAGCTAAGACAGAAGCAGAAACTGCTAAGGAAGCAGCTAAGGCAGCAGCTAAGGCAGAAGTAAAAGAAATTAAGGATACCGCAAAGCAGTCCATTAAGGAACTCCGTGAAGGTTTTAAAGGCGCAACAAAAGAAGTTAAAAAGCAGATCCTTGCCCAGATAGCTAAAATTAAGCAGGATGCAAAAGATGCATCAATAGATGCTTTTGTAAAAGGTAAGGCAATTGACTTTGCACAGTATGACGGAGTTAAGCCGATAATCAAAAACGGAAGAACATTGATTCCTGTAAGAGCAATATGTGAAGCACTTGGTGCAAAGGTTAGCTGGGATGCCCAAACACAGATAGTTACAATTTCAAATGACACTACCGTCATTACATTAAAGTTAGGTTCAAATGTTGCAACAGTAAACGGTGTCCAAGTAACACTTGACGAATCCGCAGGCGTTACAAACGGACATACACTGGTTCCCGCTCGCTTTGTAAGTGAAAGCTTACATAAAAATGTAGCTTGGGACTCAGACAGCCACACAGTAGTTATAGATGACGACGCTGAAACCACTACAGGTACGACAGATACAACAACCACTACCGATACAACAAATACAGGCACAGCTACAGATACAACCGCTGACACAACCGCTGATACAACCACAGACACAACCGTAACAACCGGCACAGATACAACTACAACTACCGATACAACAAATAATACAGAAACAAACACAAATACTAATACAAGTGCTGAGACAACTGAAGGCACAACAACTAATGCAGCCGAAGAATAAAAGATAAATTGTTCATGTAACTCTTCCGGCGAATGCGGGTCAGGCTTTTCTATGGGAGGGCTTGACCCGCTTGCTTTAAAATAGTATAATACCCTTAGATAAAGCATAAAAAAGTCGAAACCGCTCATCTGACGCCAGGCAATGGCGGGCGGAAAAAGATGCAAAAATAATGCGTCAGGAGCTGTGTGGAAGGCCTTTATGCTTATAAAAGGGGTGATCATATGGAAAAGCTGGAGGAGCGTACGCTTATTGCAAAAACAGATATAAAAGTCAGAGAGCAGCTGATTGAAGATTACTGCGGCTTTGTCTTGGCGTGTGCAAGGAAGAGAGCGGGAAATTACGTAGATAAATCCAGCGATGAGTACTCTGTTGCATTAATAGCATTTAATGAGGCCATCGATAAGTATGATGAGAATAAAGGCAATTTTGAGGCCTTTGCAGCAGTGGTAATAAAAAACAGAGTAACAGATTATTTGCGGAAAGAAAATAAAAGAAGTGTAATTCCGTTTTCCTCTTTGAACCAAGACGACGGAGAGGGCAGCGAAAAGGAATTTGATTTACCGGATACGAGATATTCGGTATCTGATGCAAAAATTGAACTTGAGAGCGTAAAAAATGAGCTTTCAAATTTAGGCATTTCCTTCTTTGACATAGCTGATTCATCCCCTAAATCGGATAAAACCAAAAGGGCATGTTATCAGGCAATTAAGTACATTTTAGATCATATAGAAATAAAAAATATGGTTTTGAATAATGGCAGGATTCCGGCAGCTTCCGTATCTAAAGGGTCCAAAGTGAAAGAAAAAATCTTAGAGCGGCATAGAAAATATATTGTGGCCGGCGTAATAATTATATCCGGAGGCTACAACATCATATCAGGTTATATCAAAGGAGGTGGTAGTCTTGAAAGCAATGGTAATGGATATAAAGGATAATGAAGCAGTTATCTTAACAGAAAAAGGTGAGTTTTTAAGAGTTCGCGACAGAGACTACAGCCTCGGTCAGGATATAAATTACAAAAACATATCTTTGAGTACTGTAAACAGGGTGGCTGCAAGTGTATTGGCAGCGGTAATTCTAGGGGGAACAGGGTACGCATCCTATGCAACCCCGGTGTCAACCGTCAAAGTTGACATAAATCCATCCTTTAAGCTTGAAGTAAACATGTTTGACCAAGTTATAAAGATTGAGCCTTTAAATGAAGATGCAGTTACATTAATGAATTCTGAGGAAATTGCAAAAGGAAGCGTTGATAATTGCCTTGAAGAAATCGTCACAGCTTCAACTGATATGGGCTATATAAACGAAGACAATAACTCTGTCTCTGTCCAGATAGACGGAAGAGAAGATAAAATAAAAAATAAAATAGAAAAAAATGTGTTGACAAAGTTTTCAAAGGTTAAATTTTCTGTTGCCGGAAAAGACAACGAAGATACAAAATCGGAAGCTCCAGAAAACAGCAATGATACAAAGTCATCAAATGATAATAAGCAATCTGATACTAAGAATGCGAATGGGCAGCCCGAAACAAAGACGCAGACCGATGAAGCCAAGTCTGAAGGAAAGACACAGACTAAAGAAGCCAAGTCCGGAGCAAAGACGCAGATTAAAGAAACAAAGTCAGAAGGAAAGGCACAGATTAAAGAAGCTAAGTCTGAAGCAAAGACACATGTAGAAGAAGCTAAGTCTGAAGCAAAGGCTCAGGTAGAAGAAGCGAAGTCGGAAGCAAAGGCGCAGACCGAGGAAGCGAAGTCCGAAGCAAAGGCGCAGGCCGAGGAAGCAAAGTCTGAAGCGAAGGCAAAGGCAGAAGAAGCGAAGTCTGAAGCGGAGGCAAAGGCAGAGGAAGCCAAGTCCGAAGTAAAGGAAAAGGCGGAGGAAGCCAAGTCCGAAGTAAAGGAAAAGGCGGAGGAAGCCAAGTCTGAAGCAAAGGATCAGGCAGAGAAGGTAAAATCCGAAATCAAGGAAGACACGCAAACAAAAAATAACAGCAGCAGTTCAAAAAGTAAAAATAAATAAAAAGTTTAAAGAAAGATAATGCTCTAAAGCTGTTCTAAAATTTAAGCAAAAA
>JAUZPY010000011.1 GCA_030705805.1 Bacillota bacterium
GGCGTACTCTCAAATGTTACTTATTATCCGGCCGTAATTACCGGCTGGTATGCTGACGGAGCAGTTAAGTTTAATATGACAGGAGCAGAACAAAAATATATGGCTCCCGGTGGAGGCGAGCCCCTTGCTGTTTCTTTTAATCCTTCCGAAATAGAAGGGCAGCTTCAGGGAAAATATGACTACACTTATGATAAAGTAGTTTCCGGAATGAATATGAGATACAGAATTGTAATTGAGTTTAAAAAACAACAATAAAAAACAATAAAAAAGCTTCAGATTCTGAAGCTTTTTTATTGTTTTCCAATACATTCCGAACATGGTTCATATCCCATATCAATTAAATCATCAAGCGTAAAATACCGTAGATTGTCCTTGCCTTTAACAAAACGGCAGTCAGATGTGTGATATTTTTTACCGTTTTGTGTAACAACGTACATTTTCTGCATAGACTTTTTATATAATGCACCGCCAACAAAACTCATCCCTACAATAAACGATAAAAATATTAATATTATAAGTATTTTATTGAATTTTCCAAATAAATATATACTTCTAAGAGTGCTCGGATAAAGTATGTAATGGGCAAAATCATTTGCTTCCTGCTCGTGTATTATATCCTGACCGGCAAGGTCTTTCCCCGCATCCATGTGGTCGTTATAAATATGACCTTCTTCATGGGCAAGAAGTATAAGCTTTTCTCTGTTTGATAGCCCTTCAACAATAAAAACAATGCGATTAACACTATCAACATATGTAAAAGCTTTTACTGATTTTGAATATTCCTCAAGTCTTAATGACGAAAGAAGCTTTTCCACTGAAGGGTCATTTGAATACTGACTATATTCTACTACTGTATAGCCTTGCTTTGAAAGAATATCAGCAAGACATTCTACATCAACGCTGTAAGCATGAAATTCTTTCAAAAAACTTAAGGCTCTTTTCTTTACATGATTCAAAATATCACCTCAAGAATACAAGGTGGAGTTATTACCCCACCTTGTTTAAGTCTTACTTGCTTTTAATACTACGAAGGGCTTCCTGTGCATCACCTTGCGCGCTCTTAGCAGTTTTGGTTTTTGCTGTCTTACCACCATAAGCAGCTACGTATCCGACTTCTTCACCTATACATCTGTTGTACTCCATTAAAATAACTGTACGAACTGTATGCATACCTTTTTCGTCAAGTGCCGAATACATATTAACCATGTCAACTACCTCATCGTCCAACGGAATAGGTGTTTCATAGTCCGCAAGACGAATATTAAGGGTTTTGCACATTTTTAGTACCGTGTCGTATCCTGTGCCGCTTACACCTTTTTTAAGTGCGCTGACAACTGTAGTCTGCGGTACACCAATCGCAAAAGCAAATTGCCTTACGCTTCGGTACTGCTTCTTGATTTCACAAGTAATTAGCTCAGTTAAGTAATCCATAAAATCACCTCATCCGCAACAATATTATCACAGAATTTCGTATATGTCAATCCTTTTTTGAGCAACGCTTGTGCTGTGTCTTGATTGTACGAAAAACCATTTCTTTTCCGCTTTCATCTAAGAAAAGAAACATTTGTAATGCTGTGGAAATATCTTCCTCTGGGGTTAGAATATTTACGGAATTTTCGGGAGTGATGTTTAAAACCCTACAAATTTTAATTACGGTTCTGTAGGCAGTACCGCTTACACCATTTTTTAAAGCACCCGATACTGTTGTCTGAGGTATTCCTGTTGATAATGAAAATTGTCGTACACTTTTATATTGTTTTATTAGCTCCGTTCGGATTTTATTAGTAAGCTGGTCCATTTAAGCACTTCCTTTTATTTGTAATTAACGGAATTGTGTGCAAATGATTTATTTTTATCTTACACAACAATTACCGAATTGTCAACCAAAATATTCAAAATTTTGATAAATTTTCCATTAATTATGTTATTTATGTATACCAAAAAATCTTTTTTATATATAGTCAGCTTTATGTTGACATAAAGTGTTAAAGGAATTATAATTAATCTAATCTTTAACCGGAGGTACTTGTTATGCTGGAAATTAAGATTATGGCAGATAATCTGGATTACGGACTCCTGGCGGAAAAATTTATTCCGGAGGCAATTGGGGAATTCTCTGAAAAAAAGGGTGGCTTTTTCGGCAATTTAGCCGGTAAGCTTAAAGGCTTTTCAGGAGCAGCTGCAAAAGCAGCACTCAATGTTATGCCTCAAAAGGTTAAGGAGGATCTGGTAATACAACTTGCAAATGAATATAAGGAGAAATTTATAAAGTCCGCTAACATTACTTTGAATCAAAAAGGGATAGCAGCCCAAATTAATGATATTGAGGTGTCTGTTGTTGAAAAAAATGTTAGGTAAGATACCCGAATATGTGAAGAGAGTGCTAGAAGAACTTAATAATCAAGGGTTTGAAGGTTTCTTGGTAGGGGGATGTGTCAGAGACTTTTTGCTTGGCAGAATGCCGGGGGACTATGATGTGGCTACCAGCGCATTGCCCGAAGAAATTATAGAATGCTTTAAGGATTATACCGTAATAGAAACAGGATTAAAGCATGGGACAGTAACTGTGGTATCCGATAGGTCACCGGTTGAAGTTACTACTTATCGAATTGATGGAAAATACCTAGACAATAGAAGACCCAGTGAAGTTTTTTTCACTGAATCTTTAGAAGAAGACCTGTCTCGCAGGGATTTTACTATAAATGCCATGGCTTATTCAGACAAAATCGGAATTGTGGATTTATTTGGCGGCGCGAGCGATGTGCAAAAGAAAATTATCCGCTGCGTTGGCGAGCCTTCTAAGCGTTTTGAAGAAGATGGACTCAGAATACTTCGTGCCTTGAGATTTTCATCCTGCCTCGGATTTGACATTGATAAAGAAACAAAAGAAGCTATTCATTTATATAAGGATTTACTTTATAACATATCAGTGGAGCGTATATACGATGAATTTACGAAACTTCTTTTGGGAGACTATGCTGACCTTGTGTTAAATGAATTTACCGATGTAATTGCCGTTTTTATTCCTGAACTTTTAAATATTCTCGAATATGATTGCTTTGAGCATACATTGAAAGTAATTAAGCTTTGTGAGAAGAATAAATCCTTGCGTTATGCGGCACTGTTTCATGAACTTGGCAAGCCTCTTTCTGAAGCTCCCGAAAGAAATAATTTAAACGAAAAGGAAGAGTGTGCAAGAAGCTCTGAAATTGCTAAGAAAACCTTAAACAATCTTCATTCAGATAAAAAAACACTGGATACAGTAAAAAAACTGATATTAAAACATGGAGAGATAATAACTCCTTCAAGGATTAAAATAAAAAAGATGGTCAGGGATTCTTCTTTTGATTTTACAAGACTTTTATTAATGCTTCAGCTTGCTTCAAAAACAGCATTTAATGATGAGCCTAGGGAAAAAGCAATAGAAAAAGCAATAGAAATTTTAAAAGAAATAGAAAAAGATAACTTATGCCTGTCATTAAAGCAGCTGAAAGTATCAGGTAAAGATATTGAAGCTCTTGGAACGGCGGGGGAGAAGGTTGGGCAAATTCTTAATTATTTGCTCGATCAGGTTATAGAGGAAAAGGTGGAAAATGAAAAAGGCCCTTTGCTGGAATTAGCTAAAAGGCTTTTATGATGGGGTAATTATGATTAATTTTACGGAAATTTTTAGACAGCTTTATGAAAACTTTTTAAGTAATATGCCTGCCCAGATGGTGGGAGTAGTTGCGTCCATAATTTCAATTATTACTTTTCAACAGAAAACTCAGAAAAGAATCGTGTATATGCAGCTTGCAGCTTCGACCTGCTGGACAATTCACTTTTTATGGCTTGGTGCTTTTGGTGGCGGGATATTAAACATTATAGCTGTGTTCAGATCTTATGTTTTTGCGCACAGGGATAAGCCTTGGGCAAGGAAAAAAGCATGGCTTGCCTGTTTTGCTATTATAATAGTTATTGCAGGAATATTGCCTCTCGGGACTATTACGGAAGCTATTAAGGAAGGCGGAAAGGTCACATTTAGCATGATTCTTTTAAACCTGCCTTTTGCTGACGGAAATATACCCGGTGGTCTTCTTGAAATGCTTCCTATAACAGGAATGATGCTTACTACAGCAGCTTTTTGGATAACGGACGCAAAAAAGGTTAGGCGTATATCGTTGCCCAGTTCGCCTTGCTGGCTGATTTATGACGCTTCTAAACAGTCTTGGTCAGGGGTATTTACAGAAATTTTTGTTATGACTTCTATTTTAATAGCAATGTACAGATTGGACAGAAAGAAAAAAAGCGTTAAAGAGAATCAATTTGAAAAAGTTAGAAGTTAAAAGAAGGCTTTTATATTGACGGGGAACAATTAGACTTTATTATTAAAGAGCTTCGAGGGAAACATAAATCCAGCGGATTAAGTGACGAAAAAACATGATAAACAGGAAGAGAATATGCCAGAAGGTTTTTTGAGATAGAATTGATTAAAAGACGGTGATTAGAGTTGGTAAGACATATTGTATTTTGGAAACTTAAAGAAGAAGCTTGCGGTAATACCAAGCTGGAAAATGCAAAGATTATAAAAGAAAAACTGGAAGCCCTTCAAGGAAAGATTCCCGGAATAATAGACATGCAGGTTGGAATCAATGAAAACGGCGGCGAATATGACGCAGCCCTTATTTCGACCTTTGAATCAATGGACGCTTTAAAGAGCTATGACAGTCACCCGGAACATCTTAAGGTAAGAGAATTTGTCAAGACAGTAAGGGAATCAAGAGCCAGCGTTGATTTTAATATTTAAAGAAACCGCATTGCGGTTTCTTTTTTTGCTTTTAAGCTAAATGGCAGACGTTTCATAATGATAGGTCTGCCGTTTTTATGACGTTTTGTCGAAGCTAATATGAAAATATTTCGAAATTTTATTCAAGACTATTGACGTTTGTATACTATTGTAATATAATCGCATATAGAAATAATTGCTATTTTCTTTAACGGCTATAGCAGAACATGATATTACTATACTTCCGGTATTTGAAATAGCCGTTATAGTATTATCTTTCGGTGCGGTTACGGAGGGTTATTTAAACGAAACGAACAAAGATTACTAACCCGGAGGTGCCTTATATATGTCTGATAAAAAATTAATTATACCTTCTAAAAAATACAAGGGAGACACTTCTGTTGTCTCGGCAAGGCTGCCAAATGGAATGATAAAGGATTTAGACAAGATTGCTGAAGATACAGAACAACAAATATAATTTTAGGAGGACAATCATGAAATGTAATCAATGCGGCACAGAATTCGAGGCTAATTTTTGCCCAAACTGCGGAGCTCCGGCGGTAAATGTTCCGGAAGCACAGCCGGTAAGCAATGCACAAAATGTACGGCAAACGATCAATTACGGTCAGACACCCATTCAGCCTGTCCAAAAGACGAAAAAGCCCATATACAGGAAATGGTGGTTTTGGGTTATCGTCGCTGTTGTCTTTATCGGTGTAATAGCCAATCTTGATGATAACGGCAATACAACCGAGAGCGGCACAGTAAGCAGCAATGTCAATTCTGCGGAAAGCAGCGATACAACAAAAAATGATATAAACAGTAAAAAGGTTGAAGTAACTGTTGTTGACTTTAGTTCAATGGATCAGGCTGCAATTCAAAGTTGGGCAGATACAAAAAAAGTCACTTGTGAAATTACCGAGGATTATTCTGAGTCAGCGGCAAAAGGCTCTTTAATCAGCCAGAGTGTAAAGGCCGGAGACACTGTTCAAGAAGGCGATACAATAAAAATAGTTTTTTCACTTGGGAAAAAGCCGTCCGCCGAATATATGAATGCTCTTAAACAAGCTGAATCCTATTCAAAGACAATGCATATGTCAAAAAAGGGAATCTATGATCAGTTAACATCTGAATACGGCGGAAAATTCCCGGCTGATGCTGCACAATATGCGATTGATAACGTAAAAGCTGATTGGAATTCTAATGCTTTGGAGCAGGCAAAATCATATCAAGAAACAATGAGTATGTCAAAGAGCGCAGTATATGATCAATTGATATCTGAATATGGCGGCAAATTTACAAAAGAAGAAGCGCAATATGCCGTTGCTCATCTAGATAATTAATATGTTAATTTAATGTGGTAATTATATAAGAGCCGTGTTTACTGCTGGAAGTCAGTAATGAATACGGCTCTTTTTTGTTTTGGTGAGTCTTGAAGGTTTACAATGCTAAGTAATTGAAATTGCAAAACTACGGACTATGGTTATAAAAAAGTTATAGAAAATCTCTCTTTTTAGTTGATTGAATTTTTCTATAGTGGTATAATTGTAAAAAAATATATGGAGCGCTAAAAATGAAAGATAATTACAAAACTAATGCAATGAGAATACTGGATAGTGCAAATATTTCTTATGAAGCTTACAGCTATGAGGGAAACGATGGCAAAATAGACGGCATTTCCGTTGCTGATAAAGTAGGGCAGCCTTATGAAAAGGTATTTAAGACCTTAGTAACTGTTGCGCCTTCAAAGTTATATTATGTTTTTGTTATTCCCGTAGACAAGGAGCTGAATTTGAAAGCAGCTGCAAAGGCGGTGGGAGAGAAGTCTGTTGAGATGATTAAAGTAACCGACATAAATAAAGTAACAGGCTACATAAGGGGCGGCTGTTCTCCTGTCGGCATGAAAAAGGAGTATAAGACAGTCATTGATGAATCGGTACTTTTACAAGACAAATTTTTTGTAAGTGCCGGGAGAATAGGATTTCAGCTTGAAATTTCACCTTCCGAGCTTAAAAAAGCTGTAAACTATGATATTGCTCAAATTACATTATAGGGGGAAGATTATGAATAATAGTATAAAGCCCGGAAAAATATGGCTTGATACAGAAGGAAAAAGAATTCAGGCACATGGGGGATCAATTTTAACTGTAGACGGAAAGTTCTATTGGTACGGAGAAAATAAGGAACATACAAAGCCCGGCACTAAGATATGGCACTGGGGAATAAGGTGCTATTCTTCCGAGGATTTGTATAATTGGAAAGACGAAGGAATCATCTGTCCGCCGGATCCTGAAAATCCCGACAGTCCAATGAATCCTGAACACTCTGTGGACAGGCCTCATATTTTATATAATGAAGACAACAAACAGTACGTGATGTGGATGAAGGAAATGGAATCGGGTGGCCGTCAGTGCATGAATATAGCAGTTTCTGACAAAATTACAGGCCCATATAAAGTAGTAAAGGCAGGTATTCACCCTCTTTCGATGAATTCAGGCGATTTTGATTTGGTCAAAGCAGAAGACGGAAAAGCATATATTTATTTTGAAAGAGTTCATTCAGAACTGATTTGTGCAGACTTGACTCCGGATTATATGGATGTGACCGGATATTACTCAACCCATTTTCCGGCTTCTCATCCGCCTTTTGTACGTGAAGCACCGGCGGTATTTAGAAAAAAAGACAAGCTATATATGTTTACATCAGGAACAACAGGGTATTTTCCCAATCCTTCTGAGGTTGCCGGTGCCGATACTTATCACGGGACATGGCAGGTTCTGGGAGATCCCCATATAGACGGACGCCATAATGATTCTTATTGCAGCCAGATATCTTCTGTATTTAAACATCCGTATAAAAAGGACTTGTATATAGCTCTTGCTGACCGCTGGCTGGTGGATCTTCCAAAGGATATGCCTGATATCATTGCGGCTTTTGACAGCCATTTTGATAAAGATAAAACGCCCACAATGAGTTGGAACGAAATATTATCCTTATCTAAGAATGATACATCCATTGCGGATTATGTATGGCTGCCGGTTTATTTTAAGGATGGTATGCCTGTAATAAAGTGGCATGACGAGTGGAAAATAGAGGACTTTGATTAATAAAGGGACATAAATTAAAAATGGCAGAGAGTATCTCTCTGCCATTTTTATGACTTTTGGCTTTTGCCTGCATTTGCAGCCACCGGCAAATGCAGGCAGATATCTTTAAAGGCAAGTATTCTGGCAAAAGATACAAAGCGTAGGCGGCTATCAATTGATAGCCGCCTACGCTTTATAAAATAAATTATTTAATTGATTTAGCGACTTTAAATAAGTCTTCCTTTGAAATTTCACCACGTCCCTGAACAGCTATTGATATGTCGTCACACTCCCAGTCAATGCTTCTGCCGTCACTGATAACTGCCTTGTTGCCGTTTATTTTTGTTTCTTCAATTGTACCGTCTGTAGCGTATCCAAAGGCTGTGTTTTCATTTATGATGCGCTCATGAACAACAAACCATTTGCCAGTATCCTGATTTTTGTAATACACAAACAAATAATCTTTACCCATGGGAACCCCGCCGTAGAACGAAAATCCTTCCGGTAAATAGGTTGGCATTTTTGATTTAAAACTTAAATTATCATTAATTGCTTTCTCATCGTCAATAACCGGATAGCCTTCGCCTTTTGCTTCTTTTAGTGGATCTGTGGTTTTATCGGAAAATGTTACTTTTACACTTCCGTCTTCCGTTTCTATTTTTGTTACATCTATATTTTCTCTTATAAAAGTTTCGAAATCGGTAATTTTATTCCCGTCTTTGTCGTAATACTGGGTGTCTTTTTGATAAGATGTAACAGAGTTTCCGTTTTTATCGAAGACTAACCCCACTAACTCATCGGGCAAATTTACGGCCTTACTGTCATCAACTTGTAAAAACTGATTATGACCTGTTGAAATGCTTTTTACAATATTATCTATCAAGTTTTGTGCAAAAGCAGTTTGAGAAAAAGCAGCTACAACAGCTACGCATGCCGCAATGCCGGCTATTTTTCCGATTTTTATTTTTCTTGTCTTCTTTATTATGTTTTTCATTTTACTGCGCTCTAAGTCCGTTAAATCTGCTATTTCATATTCGGAAAGATCCATTTTTACATCATTTAAATAATCAAATTCATTTTTCATAAAAATCACTCCTTTGAAGGTTTTGACTTAATTTTTTTCTACCTCTTGATAATCTGTTAAAGAAATAATCAGGACTTTTGTTTTCTTTTTTTGCTATCTCATTAATCTTTTCGCCAAGTATGTAATGTTTATAGAAAAGCTCTCTGTCTTTTGGCTCTAAGCAGTATAGAATGCTTTGAATTTCACTTTCTAAAACATTATTAAAGTCATCCTTATCATACGGAATATTTTCATCTAATTCATCAAAGCGAAAATTTTCATAATTCTTTCGTTTGTAGTCTATGCATTTATATTTGCAGACTGCACCGACCCAATTATTTAATGAATTTTTGCTTTCATCATAGCTTTTCATGTTTTGCCATATTGATAGAAGAATATCGTTTATGCAATCGCTTTGGTATTCTGTAAATGCTGACATATGATATTTGACAATCGATTTTATAAGTCCTCCATACACATCAATGAATAGTTCAAATGCCTTTTCATTATGCTTTAATATTCCTTCAACAATTTTCTTATCTCTGTCCATTTAATCAATCACCTTCTTTTTATTCAAGATTGAAGCGCCTCTGTTTATTAATACGAATTATTTTAAAAAAACCTATCACTTTTTTTAAAATAATAAAAATAAGGACGAAAAATAAAAACTGTTCTGTTCTTAATTCGCATCCTTATTAGGTTTTTAGTCTGAAATTTTCTGTTAAAATTCGATGTGGGTATTTATGCAATGCTCGGCTATGCTTTCCTTTTCACAATCCGATTGGATGATGTTGTCCTTAAATGTAAAGCCATCAATGTCATGCACATCAAAGAGGGAGCATTTGTTGCAGTTTATGAACTTGTTGCCTATAATTCTCATATTACTATGATAATACTTACCTTCCTGGGCAGCTTCCCTGGGAGCAACATGAACAACGGCGTCTCCCCATATGGTGTAGCAGCACTCATCAAAGGTGTTGCCTTCAATTAAAATATCCCTTGTTGCACCTGATTCATACCAGTAACTGCCGTTGCTTTCAAGTTTTATTGCGCTTCCGGAATTACTAAAATAGTTGTTTCTAACAATTATTTTGCCTCTGCTTGCAAGCAGCATGCCTCTTCCGACACTGTAACTGGAGTCATTGTTTTCAAAAATAACATCCGGGAAAAGACGCACATCTTCAACAACATCACCGAGGGTGACCTTATCTGTAGATTTATCAACATAAAGTATTGTGCACTCATTATTGATTTTTTCAACGCCTGTTACGTTAAACTTTTCGTAGTCTATCAGTGATTTGTTATTTGAAACTTCAATTTGAGTACCCTCATCGTATATATCAGTGCCGAGTTGCTGATCATGCATGTATTTTACTATTAAGTGATCTTCGCCCTTGCCGATGATTTTTGTATATATGCCGTGTATGTTAAGAGAATCGTCCATCTGGGCCTTAAAATGAGAATTCTTTATATGAATGAGACCGGAGCAATGGACAAAATGTGTTGAGTCTGCATTTAAACTCAAAAAGCCCTTTTCTTTATATGTGTTTGTCATGTTGTCGATAGTGATATTTTCACATTTCTGTCCGAGAACGCCCATGCCGATTGCCGTATATACTGTATAATTTTCAATAAATGTGTTTTTGGAATCCTTTAAGAATATTGCAGGTGCATAGCGGCGCTCTGACCAGATAATGATTGTATTGCCGAGTTTAACGTTTACGTCTACATGTTCAAAAAGAATTTTGTTATGCTCAATCTCCTTTGCCGTCACAGGATTGTATTTGTGGCAAAGGGCAACGTTTCTTGTATCCTCGCGAAGTCTTTCTTTATCTGTGTATCGCTCGGAAAAAGAATTTGCCATTGAAGAGTAATCATCGCCTCTTGAGTAACCGAAATAAAACTTACTGCCTGCAATAAAATATGGATGATTGCCATATAAATCAAGCACAAAGCTGCCGCTTCCGACCTCGGAGACTACGCCTGAAGCTGAATATGGGTGAAGGGTTTTTATTGAGAGGTTTTTAATTGTAATATTTTCGCAGCCATCCACTACAATCGGGTTCATGACACCTTCAAATAGGAATTCACTTCCTCCACCGTCAATTGTAAAGTCTTTCATGTCCTTTAACAAAAAGCCTATCCTCTTAAAGCCTATTTCACCGTGATTTGATGTACAGTAAACACCCTCCATTGCCATCTCCGGATTTAATGTATACGTACCCTTATCAAATTCAAGTGATTTGATGGAATGCTTCTTGCAGTAGAGGAGAGCATTCCTTATGTTAAAGGCCGTATTTTCTGATTTACAAAATTCCTTAAATTTCATGGTAATTAAAACCCCCTTAAATTTAGGCATCCATATTTGTGCAGTGGTCTGCCAGGCATATCTCTGTAAAAAGTCTTTGTCATGTTTACAGCAAAATTTTCAAGCGTAATGTTCTCACTTTCATCAACTACAAATGGATTCAGTGTGCCATCAAATAAAAATTCACTTCCGTGTCCGTCTATTGTAAAACTTTGCATTTCCTTTATGTAAAAGCCAATTTTTTTATAACCGTTTGAACCATGATTTGAAGTGCAAAGCACTCCCTGAGAGGTCATATCAGGCGTAAAAATAGGCGCCTAAATCAAATTCAAGAACATCTACGCTGTCTCTGCAGTAATTTGTGGCATTAAAAAGATTGTACGACATATTGTGAGGTCATGCAAAACGCCTTAAAATTCATGAAATCAGCTCCTTGTCACAATTATAGGCCATAATATGGATAAAAGCAATAAAAAAACAGCAGGAACATATGATTGAGCACAAAAATAAAAAGTAATTCATAGAATACCTAAAATTCTTTGAATTACTTTAAATCACTAATTACTGACGTATTTACTTTTATCTGCTTTTTGCCCCAAGGCAAACTCTCTTATGGAAATATCCCTTGGCGACCTTTTTGTTACATTAATTCCTTTAACTCTTCCCATATGGCATCTGCAATGGCTTGCATTCCCTTATCTCCGGGATGAGCGGCAACACCGCCATGCTTAAAAAGACCTATTGCTTTCATTTCGGGATTTTCGCCAAGAAGTCCTAAATCAATAGCTTTTCTGCCATATTCATCAGCTACGGTAATAACTGCATTGTCTACAGGTACTTTAATCCAAAAATTAGTTGTAAATATTATTTTACAGTCCGAATTTTTTTCTGTTAAAAAAGAAAGAAATTTGCGCAAAGCCTCGGTGTAATCATGTTCTTCTACAGTAGGAAGAAGAACATTTTCGCCAATACGATAAATTATAATATCGGGAGCATAGTCCCTTGCATCAAGGTAATTGTCAAGTACATCATCTTCCCAGAAACGAGTCTCCCATTTAAAGCCCTGTGTAATGCAATATACGGCATTAGGATGTATTTTATGTACCCTTTCCATTGTAAGATGAAGATAATCCTTTTCAGGGCAGGACGCTGCCATACCGTGATCATATGGCCAGCCGATATCATCGTTTCTTCCATGCCTGGTTATAGAGTTGCCCACAAACATTATTTTGAGAGCGCCATCCTCTTTACTACCCCTGACTGACACATAGTCCTTTTTTTCAAGCTGATTTACTGCAGGAACAGTATTTTCTTTATCAGATACAGATTTACTTCTTTCCATGATATCACCTCCTAAAGTTTACATATTAATTTAACCACAGCAAAATAGGTTTGTCAATAATTATTGCATTTGATTCTTTTGTGTTGTATAATATAAATTAATAAGTTAAAAAGAAAAAAGCAGCTTTGTGTGCTTTAATCTATAAGAGCATATACCCATTTAATGCGGAGAAAACAATGTACTCAATATAGTATAGTGTTCATGCAGCTTACATTTGGGATGAAAATCGGTGATTACATGAAAATTATGGACTTGCATTCTCATACATATTTCAGCAATTGTGGACGTGACGAGCCGGAAACCATAATTGATGCTGCCGCAGAAGGCGGAATAGAGCTTTTTGGTATTACAGACCACAACTACGGAATAAATGAGAGAGAAGTGGAATATTCAAGGCTTATTAACAGCATGAAAGAACCTTACGCTGACAGAATCAAACTTTTATGCGGAATCGAGATAGCTACTCTTCCTGATTATTACAATATGAAGGAAGAAGAATATAAGCTTTTTGATTTCTGCTTAATAGAAAATGTGGGATGGGAAGGCACAATTACAAAGGACTGTTTCTTTGAATTTATGGAGAAAATTCCGATTAAAAAAGGAATAGCCCATACAGATCTTTTTGCCTATGCAGAAACTATAGGAATGACTCCTTTTGATTTCTTTAAGAAAATGGCTGATTCCGGGATATTTTGGGAAATGAACGTTAGCTATGATTCAATACATAACTATAGAGAACATCCTTATATGCTTGAATTTTTTGAAGATCCTAAAAAGCAAGACATTATAAGAGATGCAAAGGTTGTTATAAGCGTAGGCTTTGATGGACATAGGGTGGAGGATTACCTTCCGCCTAGGATAAAAGAGTATTGCTTAAAACTGGGTGAAATGAAGCTAAAAACAGCAGATGAGCTGTTTAAATAAATAAGGAGAAGGAACTTATGAAAAAAATTATATGTACCCTACTTGTACTGATAATGTCGTGCCCTGCTTTCTTTGTATGTGCGGCTGAAGATGCAATTAAGCTGTCCATTGATGGGAAAAACGTTGAGTTTACCGACGCCTGTCCTATGATAGTTGACGGCAGAACTTTGGTACCAATGAGAGCTTTGGCAGAAGCTTTAGGTGCAGAGGTTAACTGGTATGAAGATTCTAAGACCATAGTGCTCGAAAAAACCGTACAGAAATTAAAGAGCATAAACTTCAGCGGAGAAAAAAGTTACGACAGTGTTGTTATAAAAGCTATATTCACGATAGATAATCCAGTGGTATGCGTAGTAAATATGAATCCTTCCAATGAGTTTGATCCCATGACTAAATTTACGGAGGAACAGTATAAAAGTGCCGACATTATACGTGTTGCTGTTGACTCAAATCCTACAATTTATGAATCAAGAACCTACATACCCGCAAGATATGTTGCAAACGTTCTTGGGTATAACGTGGAATGGAATGCTGATACCAAAACTGTATCATGTGCGTCTTTAGGAACGCAGGATTGTACAGTAGGTCAAAATTTTGATTTGTGGATATCAAGGTATAGTCTTATAAGCCATTTGAGTGTACAAATGTATAATTTGGCGCCCGATCTTTTTACCGATCAATACCTTCAGGATATGAGTGACTATTATTATAATGGTCTTAAAACCGAAAACACAAAGTTTGTAAACTTTGTAAGTATGATAGCTTACAAATATATGGGCGAATATGGATATTATCCTGCTTTGACTTCCAGCACTAATCTTTACGCCTCTGACGGGACAACTTTGCTAAACGGAAAGACAAAAGAGCAAATAGAAGCTATACTTTTGAATGACTTTAAAGTTAACGGATTTGAGAAATATATGGCTTATTTAAGAAGCCCAAGTGATTCTGATAAAGAATTAGTTGAGTACTATATGAAATCATTTGATTCCTTCAATGAATTATTTAGTAAGATTAAAGAAGCAAATGCTTCTAATACAACAGATAGTTCGAGTGCAGCAAGTAGCTCAAGTGCAACAAATAGTACAAGTACAACAAAGTAGCGTAGAGTATCAAATTAATTAGCATAAAAAAAGTCCCGGTTCAATTTTGAACCGGGACTTTTACTAACATTTTAATCTTGAAATCTGGTAGATTTAAATAGTGCTTTGCTTACTGCTGTGCCTACTACAAAACTTACGCCTGCTTCTATAAGGCCGTTTGTGCCAACAAAAGCTATCACAAAGGCAAATATATTCATATTACCGCGTGCATCCATTATGGTTTTTGTATTTCCAAAAAGCAGAATTAGAAAAAGCATAAAAAAGATAGTGTTTAAAAGTGCTCCGGATAAGTTTGCGACTGCAAAAGATGCCATCTTAGTTTTGTCTACCTTATATAAGCCTTTAAATATAAGACCTGTGAGCCAACCCATTAAAATTCTGGGCACCAAACATAAGATAGCAGTATAAAATGGGTTAATAGAAAGTAATACGGAACCAAATTGGCTTAAGCCAAAGCATTGTATAAAGCTTGTAATTCCAAATACGGTGCCAAAGAATGCTCCTGCGCCAGGGCCCATAAGTACAGCACCTATTGCAACGGGTATCATAATAAAAGAAATTTCGAGGAAAGCAGTCTTTAGATATCCAAGAGGTGTAAAAGACATAAGTACTATGATTGCCGTGAAAAGTGCGTACATTACCAATGTTTTTGTGTTTTTCATAAAATCCTCCTTGCTGCTGTTCTTTCGATACAGCGCTTCATAAAAATATATATTTTGAAACTTCGGCTGCTGTTCTCGGCAGATACAGTGCCTAGCTCCAAGCTAAATAAATAAGGCAGAAAATGCCATAATTAACGGAATGGTTATTATTGATACCAATGTACTTATTGCTACAAGTTCGGAAGCATAGCTTGCATCATTGCCGTATTTTGCGGCAAAGAGAGCCGCAACGGCTGCAACAGGGCAGGCAGAGGGGATAAGTACCGACTGAGATATCATTTCGCTCATCGGATAAACCCTGTTTATTGCCCATAAAACAAAAATAGAAATTATAGGTATTAAGAGTAATCTGAAGAAAAGGACGCTATAGAGCGGCTTATGACAAAACGCTTTCTTTAGATTTATTTTTGCAAGATATGTACCCAAAACTACCATGGAAAGGGGAGTATTTAAAGTAGAAAGCCTTTCAATTGTGTCCTTAAGAATATAAGGAAGCTCTATCCTTAAAAGAAATAATATAAGAGCTACAAAAGAACCTATAATTCCGGGTGTTAAAAGCAGTTTTTTTACGGATAGGCTTTTTCTGCTGCCGGAAAAAACACAAAGCCCTTGAGTCCAGTATAAAATAGTGAAAACTACAAGATATGCAGATCCGTAAAATACCCCGTCTTTGCCTAAAACAGCCTGCAAAAGTGGTATAGCCATAAACCCGCAATTTGAATATATGGTTGCAAAAATATTAACTTTATAATTTCCGGTTGGTTCTTTTTTAAAATATAAAGTTGCTATAATAATTGCAATCAGATGGATTAGAATGCTAAATACTGCAGCAGCTGCAAGTCCCAGTATAAGGTTTTGGCTAAAATCCGCAATTTTATCTTGATAAGAATTTACTAAGACACAAGGAGTAACAACAAATAACAATATATCTGTCATTTGCTTAACTCCGGTTTCAGTTACAATTTTCATTTTAGATAGAACAAAACCTACTGCCATTAATAAAAATATTATTACAACCTGGGTTGTTACATTTAAAGCGATATCCATTTGTTTCTCCTACTTGTGATAACATTCTCCTGCGTTGATCTTAGAAGCTCTGTATAGTTGCTCTAAAAATATTACTCTGGATAGCTGATAGGTAAAAGTCATTTTGGAAAAGCTTAATAAAAAATCAGCTGTATTTATTATTTTTGGTGATAAACCAAAAGAGCCACCGATAATAAAACAAACCTCACTTTTTTCCCCCAAAGCTAATTTTTCAAGTTTTACAGCTAAGTCTTCGCTGGATATATTTGTTCCTTCAATTGCCAGAGCCACCACATAGGAGTTCTTACCAATAGTTTTAAGAATTTTCTGACATTCGTTTTCCATTGCGATCTGCTTTTCTGCCTCTGAAGGATTTTCTATTTTGGTATCCTCGGCAATTTCAATAATTTCCAGCTTGTGAAACCTGGAAAGCCGCTTGATATATTCATCTGCGGCAGCTTTAAAGTAGTCTTCTTTAAGCCTTCCCACGCAAATAAGCTTAATTTTCATACCAATTCTCCAATTCTTTATTTATATAATTATACATCTTTTGGTTAATTGTGTAAATAGTAAAAAAGAACAAAGCGCCCATAGGGCGCTTTGTTCTTTTTTGTTAACTTCTGTGAAGATAGTTATCTGCGTAGCTCTTCAGCTCGCTGAGTGACTTGAAATCTACTCCGCTTTGCATAATATTTTCTTGTGCAGAAGCAGGAAGATTTGAGAAATATGTCTGCATTTCTGAATCTGTAAATACTGTTTTATTTCTATCTGTCATAAAAAACACCTCCGAAGTATATTGTTTCCGGAAATGTTAAATTTATACATTAAGCTGCAAAAAGATTTTCTGTAACAAGCTGACACCCATCTTTTATTACCTCACGGAGATCGGCAATATCATCTTCGGTTAATTCTGTGCCCGGTTCGCTGCCCATAATAAATAAAGTATCATAAAGCTCTTCCAATGCATCGTTATCATCATCACCGGAGAATTCAAGCTTCAATGTGAAGGCCAAATCTGAGCAAGCGTTCCAGAAATTTAAAACTTCAGAGGCAACAAAGTCATTGGTCAATCCGACTGCAAACTCCATAAGTGAGGACAAATTAAAAATCATGGTTTCTTTGGATAGGGAAATACCCTTGCCCCTGCAGTATCCTTCTAAAACTGCAGGATCGCTAAAACAGACAACATGATCCTTTTCAGTTGCAAATCCGGAATTAATGTCAGCGTACCATACGCAATAGTAATCTTTCTCATCTGTTTCAAATACGGATTTAAAATACTCTTTCATATAAGTCCTCCTATTTTCTTTTTTAAATCCTCACCAAAAGATTGAGTTTGGTGAGGAGTGTTATCATATAATTCCCAAATTTCAGTATGAATAACCGAAACATTTGGTAAAACCGAAGTTCGGTTTAAGAATATAGCTATTTAAAAAAGTTTTTCTTACATGTATAATCATGGAATTTAAACATCTGTGGTGATGAATTTTCTTGTGTCGTTTGCACGCTAGGCATAAGGGAGTTGAACTATATATGGTTTTAAAAGGCAAATTTTCCGCAGCGTTAAAATGCTCGTGAATACATACGTATTCACTGCGCTTTTGCCTTTTCTTACAAAAAAATTGCTCTTTTAAAACTCTCCGACCCTACCTTTAGGAAAACTTTTGTCTTTTCAGCGCGTAAGATTGCAGCAAGGCTGACGCCTTGCAAAATCGACAAGCTGGAAGGACGGAAATTTAACAAGGGCAGGGCATATAGAGTTCGAATCTCTTATGCCTAAGTAATCCATAATTAACAACATCAACAATAATCAAAAAAAATGTCTCCCGTTTTTAGGTAATTAACCAATACCCTATATATTTTACCACAAAAATTATATTCTTCAAGTAAAAAAACATTGAATTATCTAAAAATTTTGTTATAATTAAATTATTAATAAACTTAAGAGGGTGTTTACAATGATAAAGGGTAATCTGGTTGTAGGACAATCAGGAGGGCCCACCGCAGCTATTAACGCATCACTTTGCGGTGTAATAGAAGGCGCACTGGAACATTTTGACGGCGAAATTATGGGTATGGTTAATGGTATTGAAGGTCTTTTAAACGAGAATTTTACTGACCTTAGAAAAACATTTAAGGACGTAAAAGCAAGAGATATGCTGATTCATACTCCGTCCGCATACCTTGGCTCATGCAGATATAAGATGCCGAAATCTTCCGTTGATTCGTCTGTTTATGAAAAGATTTTTAAAATATTTGAAAAGTATAATATAAGATATTTCTTGTATATAGGCGGCAATGACTCTATGGATACGGTATATCAGCTTAGCGAATATGCAAAGAAAAAAGATTATGAAGTTTACATAATGGGAGTTCCAAAGACAATAGATAACGACTTAAACGGCACAGACCATTGCCCCGGTTACGGCAGTGCCGCTAAGTTTATTGCAACGGCTGTTAAAGAAATGCATAGAGATACAAACGTATATAACTTAAACAGCGTTTTAATTGTTGAAATAATGGGCAGGAATGCCGGCTGGTTAGCTGCAGCTTCCGCATTGGCAAGAGGAGAAAACTGTACATCTCCGGACCTTATTTATTTGCCGGAAGCGCCCTTTGTAATGGACGAATTTTTATCAGATGTAAAGGCCTTGGTTGAAAAGCAGAAGGTTGTAATAGTTGCAATTTCAGAAGGAATCAAAGATTCCGAAGGGGTTTATGTGTGTGAAAGCACAGCAAGCGGTGCGGTTGATAACTTCGGTCATAAGTATTTAAGCGGGTCCGGCAAGGTGCTGGAAAACGCAGTAAGAAACAATCTTGGATTTAAAGCAAGAGCAGTTGAACTTAATGTATTTCAGCGCTGCGCTGCACATTTGCAGAGTAAAACAGATATTGAAGAGTCAAGGAAAGTAGGCAAATCCGCCTGTGAAGCTGCTTTATCTGGCACCACAGGGAAAATGATGGGTTACGTTAGGGTAAAGGATTATGAAATATCCTATGAACCAATGGATATTTCCATGGTTGCCAATGTAGAAAAAATTGTTCCCAGAGAGTGGATAAATGAACGTGGCAATAACGTTAATGAAAAGTTTGTCCAATATGCAAAACCACTTATTATGGGTGAAGATTATCCGGCATATAGTGACGGATTGCCATGCCATATAGCCCTTGAAAAGTAAAAAAAACCATACATATCCTTTGATTTGTGAAATAGGTTATGCTACAATACAGAAAGGAGGCGGTAATCAGTGAAAAAAGATGTTATAATATCCATAAAGGGTGCGTTTACAGAAGATGGCGGTGAAGCTGATGGGGTTGAACTTGTAACCTCAGGCAGATACTATGAAAAGAACGGAAAAAAGTATATTGTATACGAAGAAAGCGAGGTTACCGGCTTCGGTGAAGGCACTCAGACCATGCTAAAGATAGATGGGGGTACTGTAACCATGTCCCGTAGCGGCGTAGGAGCAACCCAGATGGTATTTGAAAACGGAAAAAGACATATGGGTTACTACGAAACTCCTTATGGAACTTTTACTGTAAGTACTATAACAGACAGAGTAAAGGTACATTTGGGGGAGAGAAGCGGGAACATTTCTATTGACTATTGTATTGATGTTAATAATGTTCCTCACAGCAGCAACAGCTTATCAATGTCCATAAGGGAGGCATAATGGGCACTTCTCTTATAACTTTATGTGACAATATATATATTTCCCCTCTTTCTCTTAAAGAAGGAGGAACAAACAAAGGAGATTTTTACGCTGCAGGGGCTAAAGGCATCAGCCTTCACGCTCTGCCCACTTGGGTAAAAGCAACGCAGGGATACCCCTTTGTTAATTTTTATATGCAGAATTCTTGGTATGAGAGAGAAATTTCTTATCTGAAAGAACTGCCTATACCCGATAAAGTAACAGCATTATGCAGAAAAGAGGCTTACACAAGAAGCCTTGAAGCTTGCGCTTTATACCTAAAGAACAATAATATTGAATTAGCCGAAGGCGAGCTTGAAGGTATCGGTTCGTTTAATGACGATTTTGCTTCTATGGATGATGGATTGGACGGAATATATTATCTATGCACTCCTCAAAACAAGAAGTATACAGGGCAGATAGATTCACCCGGTGAAAATGATGCGGCTTTTTACCTTTACAATATTTATAGGTTTACAGAATCTGCGTCAAGGGGGCAAGGCCCTGAAGCACTCACGGCAAGCGCAAAAGAACTGATAAAGACTCTTGCCATGGCAGAAATTGATATTATCAGGGCTGTATACAGAAAAGACACTTCTGTTTTGTACCGAAGGATAAAAAAGGCTGCCACCTGCTATTATGATTACTATTATGAAGGCGGAATCAATAAAGAAAATAAAGGGCAATTGTCAATTGCATTTAACAGAGTATTAAAGCTATATATGAGGCTTTTACTGGCAAAAGAAATATAACGGGTAATACAGTAATACGGAGGAGATTTGATGAAAGAGATAATGCTTGGAAACCATGCTGTGGCACGGGGAGCTTATGAAGCCGGCGTAAAAGTTGCTTCTGCATACCCTGGAACACCCAGCACGGAAATAATGGAGTATATGGCAACATTGCCATGTCCTCATGTAGAATGGGCACCAAACGAAAAGGTAGCAGCAGAAACTGCAATCGGTTCGTCAATTGCGGGAGGACGAGCTATTTGTGCTATGAAGCACGTGGGACTTAATGTGGCAGCAGATCCGCTTTTTACAGCAGCTTATACAGGGGTAAATGCAGGTTTATTAATTTGCGTGGCTGATGATCCGGGTATGCATAGCTCTCAAAACGAACAGGACAGCAGAAATTATGCCAGAGCGGCTAAGGTTATAATGCTGGAGCCTTCCGACAGCAACGAATGCTACATTTATGCGAAAAATGCTTTCAGCTTGAGCGAAAAATTTGATTTGCCGGTTATTTTAAGATTATCAACAAGGGTATCTCATTCCCAAAGCCTTGTAGAAACGGGAGAGAGGGAGGAATTTTCTAAGCCCTATGAGAAGAATCCCGGCAAATATGTAATGATGCCGGCTATGGCAAAAAGGCGTCACCCCGAGCTTGAAAATATATTGACAGAAGTTAAAAACTATGCACAAGACTGCGAGTTTAATAAGATTGAGTACCACGACAAAAAAATAGGTATTATAACTTCCGGAATTACCTATCAGTATGCAAAAGAGGCACTTGGCGACAAGGCTTCCTATTTAAAGCTTGGTATGGTTTATCCTTTACCGGAGAAGTTAATATCGGAATTTTCTAAAAACGTCGATACCTTATATGTAGCAGAGGAATTGGATGATTTTTTTGAGGAATACATTAAGTCTTTAGGTATAAAGGTTATAGGAAAAGAAGCCTTTACAAAAATAGGAGAATATAGCGCAGATTTGATTCGAAAGGTAATTTTAAAAGAGGAACAAAAAGGCACCGCTCCAGACGAAGCTTTGCCAGCAAGGCCTCCGGTTATGTGTGCCGGATGTCCTCACAGAGGAACTTTTTATGCACTTAAGTCATTAGGATTAACGGTTTGCGGCGATATCGGATGTTATACTTTAGGAACTTTAGAGCCGTTAGCTTCAGTTGATTCCTGCGTTTGTATGGGTGCGTCTATCGGACTTGCTCATGGTATGGATAAAGCAATAGAGAATTCCAGCAAAAAGACTGTTGCCGTATTGGGAGATTCCACTTTTATTCATTCGGGAATAACAGGTCTTATAAATGTTGTATACAACAAGGGCAATACTACCGTAATTATTCTTGATAATTCTATTACCGGCATGACAGGACATCAGGATAATCCTTTAACGGGTAAGACCATTAAGGGCGAACCTACAAAGCAGGTTAATTTAGTGATGCTCTGCAAAGCTATAGGGGTAGAAAATGTCAGAATCGCAGACCCGTTTAATATTGAACAGTTTAAAAAGGTAGTATCGGAAGAAATAGAAAAAGACGAGCCTTCCGTTATTATTGCTCAAAGACCTTGTGCTCTTTTAAAAAGTGTAAAATACGAAGGCAAAATGACTGTAACAGATAAGTGTATTGGCTGCAAGATGTGCCTTAAAATTGGCTGTCCTGCGATACACTTTAAGGATGGTCATGCATTAATAGATAAAACACAGTGCAACGGTTGTGGCTTTTGCCAGCAAATTTGTAAGCTGAAGGCCCTTGGGAAGGAGGAAGCTTAAATGAACACCTCAATAATGATAGTCGGAGTCGGCGGGCAGGGCACACTTCTTGCCAGCAGGATTTTAGGCAACACCGCAATAAGATGCGGATATGACGTAAAGGTAAGCGAAGTCCATGGCATGAGCCAGAGGGGCGGCAGCGTAGTAACTTATGTACGCTTCGGTGATGAAAAAGTTGCATCACCTATTATCGGAGAAGCTTCTGCCGACATAATCATGGCCTTTGAACAGCTTGAAGCATATAGAAGCATTGATTATTTGAAGAAAAACGGCAGACTTTTGGTTAACGCCCAGCAAATTGACCCAATGCCCGTTATTATCGGTAAGGCTAAATACCCTGAAAATATATTATCTAAGATAGAAGAAAAGGGTATAAACATAATATCTGTTGATGCACTTTCTCTTGCAAGAAGCGCAGGAAGTGAAAAGGCAGTTAATGTTGTACTCATTGGACTTCTTGCTAAAAATACGGATATTGAAAAAGGCATATGGGAAGAAGTTATAAAAGAAACAGTTCCTCCGAAGTTTTTGGATATTAATCTTAAAGCTTTTAACCTAGGCTATTCTATTTAAGGAAGTATTTTATGATGTACTACAGTTTCTCTGCAAAAACAATGGAAATTGCAGCTATTGCCGAAAAAGCTGCAAAGGAGCGCTTTGAAAAGATAGAATCAATATGTTTTTATAATCAGGCAAAGGTTTTATCCGCTTTTGCAGAAAACAGAATTGGGGCAGCTCATTTAATGGGTACTACCGGCTACGGTTACGATGATATCGGCCGTGATGCCTTGGATAGAGTATATGCAAGAGCTTTTGAGTGTGAAGACGCTCTGGTAAGAAGTGCAATGAGCAGCGGAACTCACGCAATTACTACAGCGCTTTTTGCCGTGCTCAGACCGGGCGATAAGCTGTTGGCGGTTACAGGCAAGCCTTACGATACGCTGGAAGATGTAATCGGCTTAAACAGTGCAAATAACGGCTCCTTAAAAGACTTTGGCATAAAGTACAATCAGATTGATTTGGCAGATGGTCATGCGGATATAGAGTCAGTTAAATCATATCTTGAAAAAGAAAAGGTTAAAATGGTACACATACAGAGGTCAAGAGGATATGAGTGGAACCATAATTTAAGCTTATTGGAAATAGCAAAGCTTATTAAAGCGGTCAAGGAAGTAAGCCCTGATACAATATGCTTTGTAGATAACTGCTACGGTGAGTTTGTAGATGAGCATGAGCCTACCTATTACGGCGCAGACCTTATTGCCGGTTCTTTGATAAAGAATCCCGGCGGAGGATTGGCAAAAATGGGCGGCTATATCGCAGGCAGGCACGATTTGGTTGAGCAGGCAGGGTATCGGATTACTACTCCTGCCACAGGCAGAGAAACAGGTGCAACTCTTTATGAAAATAAGGATATGTACCAGGGCTTTTTCCTAGCTCCTCATGTTGTTTCTCAATGTATGAAGTCAGCTGTATTTTGTGCTGCTTTAATGGAACAACTGGGTTTTCAGACATCGCCGACATCAAAGGAAGAAAGAACGGATATCGTGCAAGCGGTTAAATTCAACGATCCTTTAAAACTCATTGCTTTTTGCAGGGGCATACAAAAAGGCGCGCCTATAGATTCTCACGTTATTCCGGAGCCCTGGGATATGCCGGGCTATAAAGACCCTGTAATTATGGCTGCCGGTGCTTTTATTCAGGGTGCTTCAATTGAGCTTTCGGCCGACGGCCCTATAAGAGAGCCTTATGTAGGCTATATGCAGGGAGGACTGACATATGAGTCGGCAAAGATCGGTATATTACATGCAGCGGAAAATTTATTAAACATTTAGTTTACAAAAGCCACAGCCAATTGGCTGTGGCTTTTTTTGGCATTTTTGAAATTATTTCTTGATAATAATGTCGTAATAAGTTATAATATAGACATATTTAAAATAAGAGGGTGAACACCATTAAACCTTTAAAAATAGTTTCTCTGTTTTTATGCATATGCTGTATCTTTTCATTATTTAGCATAGCGATAAATGCAGACTCGGCTGAACCCGAAATTTTAGCACCAAGCGCTATTTTAATTAATGCTGATACAGGAGAAATTTTGTTATCAAAAGATGCAAATTCTAAAAGATATCCTGCCAGCACTACAAAAGTTATGACGGCACTTTTGGCAATTGAAAATTGTGATATGAATGACACAATTACTATAAGTAATAATGCAGTAATGTCCATTGCGTGGGACAGCACTAAGCTTGGCCTTTATGAAGGCGAAAAATTTAAAATGTATGATTTACTGTGTGCTATGCTTATTGCATCGGGAAACGATGCGGCTAATGCCGTAGCGGAAAAAGTCTCAGGCAGTGTTGATAAATTTATTGATCTCATGAATAAACGTGCAAAAGAACTTGGCTGTAAGAATACAAATTTTACAAACCCTCATGGTCTTACGGACGAGAACCACTATACAACAGCTCAGGATTTGGCTATAATAGCGAAGAAAGCTATGGAATACCCCACTTTCAGGGAAATGGTTAAAACCAAATATTATGAGCTTCCTACAACTGACAAATGCTCAGAAAAAAGGGCTTTTTATACCACAAATAATATGATTACCAATATAAGAGGCTCCAAGTATTTATATAGTCCGGCTACAGGTATAAAAACCGGATATACACAAGCTGCTTTAAACTGCCTTGTGGCTTCGGCAGAGAAGGATGATATACCATTAATATGTGTAGTATTAAATGCAAGTACTGTTGATGGAGTAAATACAGCTTATACTGATACTAAAAACATGTTTAATTGGGCATTTGACAATTACAAAAGCAAGACTGTACTTGCGAAAGGCCAAGTAGCTGATGAATGTGCAGTAAAATATGCAAAGGGAGTAAAGACAATAAAGCTTATTGCCGAGAAAGATTTTAAGACGGTTATGCCGGTAAATGCAGCAGATGAAAATATCACCACAAAGGTTAAAGTGACGAATAAAATTGTAGCTCCCCTTATGGCAGGAGAAGTGTTAGGTACTGCTGATGTTTATTACGGAAAAACGCTTCTTGGAAGTGTAAATCTTGTCACAGACAAAGCCTATGATTATTCCTTGTGGAATGTATTTACAATAGCTTTATTTAAGATTTTAGGCTGGATGGCAATTATATTGCTGATTCTTATGACTGCCCTCCTTGTTTTTAGGCAGATTGAATATAATAAGAGAAGTAAGAGAAGAAAAAACGTAAAAAGACAATATTGACATTAAAGGGCAAGGCTGTTTGATGAACCCATCCATTAAAGTATATCCTTGATAGGGATAGGGTTCATTTTATAGCCTTTGCCCTTATTTTTGTTATAAAATTGAACCTACCGCATATATATTTAGTAAACAAATGCGGGAGGGAATGCTATGGCAAATGAAAATAACCGTGTCAGGTTAAAAGGAACATTGTGTGAGCTGCCAAGTTTCAGCCACAGAATATATGGTGAAGGTTTTTATAGTATGGTACTTGCGGTGCCCAGGCTTTCGGGTGCAGCTGATTATGTACCGATAACTGTATCAGAAAGATTACTTACCGGCATAGATGCAGAGTATGGTCAAAACTTAGCGGTTGACGGGCAATTCCGTTCATATAATAATTATTCAGACACCGGAAGCCGTTTGCAGCTAACTGTTTTTACTAAGAGCATAGAAAATATTGAGGAAGATGACATATCTGAACCGAACGATATTTTTCTGGATGGTTATCTGTGCAAAGAACCTATTTACAGACAGACTCCCTTTGGAAGGGAAATTTCTGATATGCTTATTGCCGTAAACAGGGCATATAATAAATCGGATTACATACCGGTAATAGCATGGAGCAGAAACGCAAGATTTTGCTCAGGACTGCCTGTTGGAACTCATATAAAAATTTATGGAAGGGTTCAGTCCAGGGAGTACCAGAAAAAAACGGAAGAAGACTATATTGTAAAAACGGCCTATGAAATTTCAGCCTCAAAACTGGAAATGCCTGAAGAATAAGATAAGCTTATGTAATGGCTGCTAAAAAGACACTGTTTTTCAGACTTTAATTAAGCGGTAAATAACAGGTTCATCCCATTGGGATGAACCTGTTATTTATGTATCTTGCGCACCTATTTTTATCCTATTATTTTTGTAATATTACCACAGTAAGCTTTAAGGCTTGATATAATTCATGCATTGACCAATTTCATATTTTAAGCCCTTTATTCTTCTTTTTAACTGTGTTTTTATATTTAAGCGGGGTTATTCCGGTTTGCTTCTTAAAAGATTTTATAAAATATCCAACATTATTAAATCCTGTATCAAGAGCCGCATCCAGCACTGAAATATTGGTTTCTTCAAGTAAGGCTCTTGCTTTATGTATACGGTAACTTACAATATACTCTGTTGGTGTCCTGCCCATATGTTCCCTAAAAAATCGATTTACATAGGAAGGGCTGTAGCATAAAAGTTCTGATAAATTTTCAATGGTAATTTTTGAAGAAAAATTTGTATGAATATATTGAAGGGCCTTTTCAAGCTGATCATTGCTGGTATTTTTGGCTCTTCCGGAAGGGCTAAAAGTATAATAACTATTATCAAATATTTCTATAAATATATTAAGCAGCTGATGCTTAACTTTAAGTTCCCATGCAAAAGGCTTATCTTTAGCCAAATCATTTATATCATATAAAGAATTAATAATTTTTGAGTCGGGTTCCTTTTTACTGTCATAAATTCTTTGAAAACTATATTGCGGTGAAAAATACCTACTGCAATCTGTTCCGTATAAAGTATAAGGATGGAATACCACGGCAAAATAATGAAACGGCTCCATATTACATGAATATATAGAATGGAGAATGCCTCCTGAAAAGAAAATGCATTGCCCCGCATTTAAAATATATTCCTCATCTTCGACACGGCAGGCGCAGCTGCCTTTATCAATAATAAGAAACTCAAATTCATCATGCCAGTGATATGGAACACTCGTTTCTCCTGTATATGTATGCAGATGCATATCTTCTTCACGATGCATTGAAGAGGGCTCTTTTAAGCTATTTCTGTCCATATACTCTCCTTTTTGCAGAATAGTGCAATTTTATGCAATTATAGTGCATGAATTAAGTGGCCTTTTTTTTATATAATGCGATTATAATACAATTTGCCAGAAAAATCAAGGAGGTATTTATATGTACGATGTGGCATGCGTTGGTATTCTTGTAGCAGATGTTATTGCAGGCAAAGTAAGTAATATACCGCAAAAGGGACTTTTGGAGCATGTGGATTCGGTTAAAATTTATTCCGGCGGTAATGCTATGACTGCTTCAATAAATATAAAAAAACTGGGCGCCAAAACAGCAATAATAGGGATGGTCGGAAAAGACATTTTCGGAAGCTTTTTAAAGCAGTGTTTAGCAGACAGAGGCGTAGACGTAAAAGGTTTGAAAGAGAGTGACGATTATCAGACTTCTACCAGTATTGTAATGGTATCTGAAGACGGAGAAAGAAGCTTTCTGCACTGCGTTGGAGCTAACGGTCACTTTTCGGTTAATGACATTGACTATGATATAATTAAAGATTCAAAAGTTGTGTTTGTAACAGGAACATATCTTCTTGATACCTTTGATGGGGCGCAGACAATGGAATTTTTGAAAAAGTGTAAGGAAATGGGCAAGACTACGGTACTTGACTGCTGTTGGGACAGCAAAGACCGCTGGGGCAGTTTATTGGATATGTCCATGCCCTATATTGATATTTTTATGCCTAGCATTGACGAGGCAAAGAGAATTGCAAAGAAAGATACGCTTAAGGAAATAGCGGATGTATTTTTTGAAAAAGGGGTTAAAACCGTTGTCATTAAAAATGGCAAGTACGGCTGTTATGTCAGGGAAAGCTTCGCAGGTGAGGGCAAGGAATATCCAACCTACTTAAGCATAAAGCGTGTGGATACTACCGGTGCGGGAGATAGCTTCTGCTCAGGCTTTTTGGCGGCTTTTGCAAGGGGTAAAAGCATAGAAGAATGTGCAAAATTTGCCAATGCGGTAGGTACTCATTGTATAATGGCCAGCGGGGCTACAACAGGGATAAAATCCTATGAGGAAACACTAAAATTTATGGAAGAGCATGAGGTGGGCTGATTGAAAAAAGCATTAATGTACGGCGGGGGAAATATCGGAAGAGGATTCATAGGTCAGGTTTTATGTGAATCAGGCTATGAGGTAAGCTTTGTAGATGTAAACAAAGAGCTTGTTTCTACTTTAAATAAAGAAGGGCAGTACCCTGTAAGAATATTAAAGGGTGAGGGCTTTGAAGAAGTTATTGTAAATCATGTATCCGCTATAGACGGTACGGATATAGAAGCAGTTTCTGATGCGATTTCAGGCTCAGACCTTTGCGCAACAGCAGTAGGGGTTAACGTTCTTAAATTTATAGCAAAACCCTTCAAGGAAGGGATTGTTAAAAGGTTTACTATAGGAAATAAGAAACCTTTGGATATCATAATCTGCGAAAATTTAATAGGGGCTGACGAATATTTAAAAGGCCTTATAAAAGATTTAATGACAGAGGAAGAGAAAAAGTATCTTGAAAATGTAGGCTTTGTTGAAGCTTCTATTGGCAGAATGGTACCCGTTCAAACCGACGAAATGAAGGATGGCAATCCTTTAAGAGTCTGTGTGGAAAGCTATAATCGCCTGCCGGTTGATAAAGCAGCCTTTAAGGGCGAAATTCCAGCTATCGAAAATCTGGTGCCATATACGCCTTTTTCTTACTATATTGAAAGAAAGCTTTTTGTACATAATATGGGTCATGCAGCCTGTGCCTATTTAGGCAAGTACTGCGGAAAAGAGTTTATATATGAAGCCATCAATATACCTGAAGTTGAATTAATCGTTATTCGTGCAATGACAGAATCCATTAACGCTATGAGCAAAAAGTATTCTGTGGATACGGATCCTTTGTTTAGGCACGTTGAAAATCTAATATACCGTTTTTCAAACAAGCAGCTTGGGGATACTGCTTCAAGGGTTGGCGGCGATATAAAAAGAAAGCTTTCGCCAAACGACAGATTGGTTGGGGCATATAACCTTTGCAAAGAAATGGGAACGGACAATACTTATATAGCTTTAGCGATAGCAGCCTCACTTCTTTTTGAGAGAGAGGGAGAAGAAAAGCTCAAGCCGGAATATATTCTTACAGAAATATCAAAAATAGAAAAAGACAGCGAAGATTATAAAAAGATTATGAATATTTATGATTGCTTTAAAGAAGGAAAGAGTTTAAACCAGATTCTTAAAGAAGTAAAAGAGCAGCAAAATAAAATTATGATAGTATAAAAATAAATCGCCTGATTGGCGCTTTATTTTTTGTGGTGTTTACTTTATATATGTATTCTTTTTAGCGGTATATCTCTGTATTATCTGCAATTTAAAGTTTTTTGTGTAATTTTCTTGACTTTTTTTTATACAAATGATATCATTATATCAAAATATATTGATATCATAGAGGTGAAGCGAGTGGATGAAAAAATAAAACAAGTGCAAGTGCGACTAACTCCAGAAATGCACAGTAAATTAAAAGGCTCGCTGGCATATGAAGGGAAAAAGCTTGTGGACTTTTTTAACGAAGCAGCAGAAGCTTATTTAAAAGACAGTAAGGCTTATGAAAAAAGCATTTCAAAAATAATCGGGGGTAAAAAATAATGGCAGTGATGAATAGTACAATAGAAAAGAAATTATGGGATGCGGCAGATTCGATGCGCACCAACTCAAAATTAAAATCTTCAGAATATGCAACTCCGGTTTTAGGATTAATATTTTTACGCTTTGCTGATTATCGTTTTACTTTAGCTGAAGAACGTGTTGCTAAAGAATTTGAAAATAGTCGGCGTTTACCGAGTAAAATTGATTATCAGCGTCAAGGTGTACTTTTTGTACCACCAACTGCAAGATATAATTATCTGTTGAACCTACCGGAGGAAGAAGACATTCAGCAGGCTGTTATTCAGGCCATGAAAGATATTGAGGATGAAAACCTATCATTAAAAGATGTTTTACCCAAGCAATACAGACGCGTTTCCAAGGATATTTTAATCTCCCTTATAAAAGCTTTTTCAGAAATTGAAATGCAGGAACATAACGGAGATACTTTTGGTGCGGTTTATGAATATTTCCTAAGCAAATTTGCACTTTCGGAAGGTCAAAAAGGTGGAGAATTCTTTACACCTACCTCCCTCGTTAGACTAATTGTTGAAATATTGGAACCAAACAAGGGTTTATTACTGGATCCTGCATGCGGCAGTGGTGGTATGTTCGTCCAAAGTGGTAAATTTGTAAAAAGACATAGCGGTAACCCTGAAAGTGATATTAGTATTTTCGGACAAGAAAATATTGCTGATACTGTTCGCCTGTGCAAGATGAACCTTGCCGTTCACGGATTAGAGGGCGACGTAAAAGAGTGTAATACCTATTATCAGAATATTCATGGTTGTTATCACCGCATGAATTACATTATGGCGAATCCACCGTTCAATGCAAAAGGCGTAGATAAAGAAAGAATCAAAGGCGATAAGCGTTATCCCTTTGGAATTCCTACCAACGATAATGCAAACTATCTTTGGATTCAAGAGTTTTATAGCGCAATGAAGCCTGGCGAAGGTAAAGCCGGTTTTGTTATGGCAAACTCTGCTGCTGATGCAAGAGGAACTGAGCTTGAAATACGAAAGCAAATTATTGAAAGCAAAGTTGTTGACGTAATGATTTCGATCGGCTCAAACTTTTTCTATACTGTTACTTTGCCTTGTACCCTTTGGTTTTTTGATAACATAAAAGTCCATCATAACAGCGACGATACTGTTTTGTTTATCGATGCAAGAAACACTTTCACTCAAATCGACCGTGCACATAGAGAGTTTTCTCTTGCTCAAATTGAATACATCGCTAACATTGCCCGCCTTTATCACAATAAACCAATTGAAAATCTTGAGGGCGGAGCTGATTTGCTGAAAGAGCTATTCCCTGATAAAAAATATCAGGACATCCCCGGACTTTGCAAGGTTGCAACGATTGATGAAATTGAAGCACAAGGGTGGAGCCTTAACCCAGGCCGCTATGTTGGTACGCAAATTGAGGAATTTAACGAAGAAGACTTTTTAGAAAGCCTAACCGCATTAAATGCAGAGTTGCAGCAGCTTAACCAACAGGCACAACAGATAGAAAGGGCAATAGAAGAAAACTTTCTTTTGTTGGTGAATGGAAATGAGTAAACCTTTATCCGATATAGTAGAATATAATCCTAAAGTTACTATAAAACGTGGCGATTTAGTTAACTATATTCCAATGGAAGAGATCGTGCCAAATCAAAGATATGTTGAATCAACGCAACAGAGAGTATTTTCTGGCGGTTCAAAATTTGAAAATAATGATATTATTTTTGCAAGAATTACTCCTTGTCTGCAAAACAGAAAAATAGCACAATACAAATCGCAAGCACAAAACCCAGCAGCAGGTTCTACTGAGTACTTCGTTTTTCGTTCCATACCAAATGTTTCTGATAGTTCATTTGTTTATTACTTGCTAAAATCTGATTTTGTTGTAGAGCCAGCCATAAAAAGTATGAAAGGTGCATCGGGAAGGCAAAGAGCGGAGATACAACCAATTTTGGATTTGCATCTTCAAATTCCTTCATATGATACACAGATTAAGATAGGAAAAATTCTCTCCGCCTACGATGAGCAGATTGAAAATAACAATCGCAGAATTTCTATTTTGGAAGAAATGGCGCAGAAAGTATATCGTGAATGGTTTGTGCACTTCCGTTTTCCCGGCCATGAGAACTGTAAAATGGTTGAGTCTGAGTTTGGCACGATTCCTCAAGGATGGGAATATCTTGATTTGTTTGAGTGCTCAGATATTCAATATGGATTTGCGTTTAAATCGAAACTGTTCTGCAATGATTCTTCGTTACACCCAGTTGTAAGGATACGCGACATATTGGGGAACAAAACAGAAACATTTTCGCCTGAAATGCCTAATCAAAAATACCTCCTTAATGAGGGGGATATTCTAATTGGAATGGATGGAATCTTCCATATGAATCAATGGAGTGGAGGAGCTGCATATTTAAACCAGCGAGTTGTTAGAATTCGTCCTCGATGTATGTCGACTTTTCAGCTTTATTATTACTTGGAACCAATAATTAAAGATTTGGAAACAGTAATAACGGGAACAACCGTTGCACATCTGAGTGATGTGGATCTTAAAAAAATAAAAGTTTTGGTGGCTGATAAAGATACACAGATTAAAGCAGATTCCATGATGCACTCATTATTGAATCAAAAATTAAACTTATTAAATAAAAACACCATTCTACAAAAAACTCGTGATTTGTTGCTTCCAACACTCATCAACGGCGACATTGATGTTTCGCAGTTTGATATTAAGATAAAGGAGGAGTGATGATGGAAAATAAGCAAAAAGTTTTACAGTGTTACTCTTGCGGGAACGAAACATTAATGAATTTGGTTGGTGAACATAGAAGTGATTGGGGTTGCCCTGAAGACCTACACGAAACCTGTAACTATCAACTGTATATTTGTCCAATTTGTGGCAAGCCAACACTTTTAGAGACATATTGGAATGAATGTCAACAGAGATACACATATAATGGCGAAATAGAAGACTACGAAGAGCATACCATTTTATTCCCTGTTAGCACAATTAAGACTAACAACTTGCCTGTGGAGGTCAAATCCGCTTTTGAATCAGCTTTGAAAACTAAAAATATTGATACAGCGGTTTGTTTAATCGCTCTTAGACGAACACTCGAAATAGTTTGTAAAGAGAAAGGTGCAGTCGGACATAACCTTTGGAAAAAGATTGAGGATCTCTCCAACAAGGGTATTTTGCCACCTGAATTAAAGCATGCCTCCGTTATTACTAAAACTTATGGTAATATGGGTGCGCATGATGCTGATATTTCTACAACAAAACAAGAGTTAGAACAAGTTATTGAATTCGTTCAATATATCTTAGACTATCTTTATATATTACCTGCCAAAATAAATAAGATCCAAGAAAAAATGGCAAGAGCAAAGGACGAGGAGGGAGAAGAATGAACCAATATACTGAAGATAATTTAGTTGAGCAGCCGGCAATGGAGCTTTTGAATTCTATGGGCTGGGATATTATGAACTGTTACGAAGAGAAACTTGGTAAAGATGGGACACTCGGTCGTGAAACTTCCTCCGAGATTGTTTTGGTGCGTTATCTTCGTGAGGCTGTAAAAAAATTAAACCCTACTGCCGACATTGATGCCATTGATATGGCAATTGAAGAAATAACAAAAGACCGTTCATCTTTATCTCCAGTTGCCGCAAACAAAGAGATGTACAAACTGATAAAAGACGGTGTACCTGTAACTTATCGTGATGAATACGACGAAGATGTTGATGGATTGATTCGTGTTATTGATTGGAAGGATTCTGCAAACAATACATACCTTATGACAAATCAGCTTTGGATCACAGGTTCTGTTTATAAACGTCGTGCGGATATTATTGGATTTATAAACGGTATCCCTCTTGTTTTTATGGAACTTAAAGCTACCCACCGAAACATTGAAAACGCTTATAATGACAATTTGCGA
>JAUZPY010000110.1 GCA_030705805.1 Bacillota bacterium
AAAGGAAAAAAGCTATTGACCATACTCACAATATCAAATCCCATAACGAGATGGTGGAATTTGCTCAAGAAATAGCAGACGGCACTTTTAATTTTCAGGATTAACTTAATTCAATTTATTTAGCAATATTAAACTCAATTTATTTAGGCTTATTAAACTCAATTTAACTTAATTTTTTCTTGTCGCAGATCTTTTCATGGGGTCTTTTGCAAAAGGCCCCATGATTAGTGGCAGCATGGGGTCAAAATGTCCCTTGGCTAGGCATAAGTGAGTAGAACTCTATTATTATGCCTAGCCCTTGTTAAATCCCCGTCCTTCTTATCTTGTCGATTTTGCAAGGCGTCAGGTGCTGCGATTCTTACGCACCTTTAAAAGGCAAAAATCTGGTAGGGTCGTAGAGTTTTAAAAGAGCAAATTTTTCGTAAGAGAAGGCAAAAGCACAGTGAATACGTATGTATTCACGAGCATTTTTAATGCATTACTTTCGGAAAAATCGCCTTCTAAAACGATATAGGATTTGGCTCCTTATGCCTAATATGACAGATAGTTAAAAACTCTCCGGCAAAAAAAGGTATATATGTTGATGCAAAATCGTTTACAGAAGTTTTTATCGCGCCTGCAATTATAATAAGGCTCTGTATTAAATGTTGGAGCACTTCAGAAAAAAGGCAAAAAAAACACAGGCGGCAACTATTTAAGTTGTCGCCTGTACAAGTCCTTATTTTGGATTACCCCAACCATTGGCAAGGAACCTATATTAAGCCGGTATTCAGGTCAGGTATAGGCTTTAAATCTACAATAGGTATTGAGCTTTCGACGTGTCAGTGACTTGTCTACCCCCTTTGGGGCTTGTTAATGGGAAATCCATGCCCAAAGTATTACAATATGGATTTTTCATGGCCGACAATTTGGATTCTCCATATTCATTTTTTCAGTAAGCTACAAAAAAGGATGCAAAAGAAAATCTCTTGCATCCTTTTTTATTATTTTTGTAGCTTTAAAAGCTCATTTAACATATACATTGCCTGAGCTCTGGTAGCCGTTGCATTTGGCGCAAAGGTATCATCGCCCATACCATTAACGACACCTGCTGCAGCAAGCGATTTAACAGCTTCCTTCGCATAGTCTGCAACATTATCCATATCTTTAAATGCAACCACATTACCGTTAGGAAGAGTAATACCAAGCTTCTGTACTGCTCTATATATCATTACTGACATGTCTTGCCTGGTTATAGTCAAATCTTTGCCAAACTCGCCATTGCCTATACCCTGGATAATATTGTTTTCATATGCAGTCGAAACATAAGGATTCTGCCAGCTTGAATAATCTATATCATTAAAGTAATAGTTGTTGGGAGAAAGTTTAAGTCCAAGAGTCAGAACTACAAGCTTTGCAAATTCATCTCTTACTATAGTTGAATTAGGTTTTATTGTTCCGTCTTCATAACCATCAACAATTTTTTGATTCTTCAGAGAGCCCATAGCTTCCTTTGCCCAAGCTGCATCATTGGCGTCTTTAAAAGCTTCTGCTATAGCGATTAACTCAGCACTTGTTAATTTAACGGGCTGCTGCGGAGTTGTTATCTCTACCGGCTTTGTAGCTGAAGTAAATGCAGTTGTTCCAATACTAACATTAGTCTTTGAAGTACTTGATTCTTTATTTGTGACGCCCCCGGCTTTTGTGGTTTCAAGAATACTATCGTATAAATCCTTAACCTGCTTAATAGTAATGTCAGTACCTAATTCCGCTACTTCTTCAAAAAGCCTCGTCATAAATCTTCCTTGCTTATTCTTTGACATATCATCATATTTGCTTTTGTCAAGACCAAAAGAGGAAGCATTTCCTTCTGTAAAGAAGTAGCTTACAAGATTATCTGAATTGGTAAAATTATCAATGCAAATATTGTATAACTCTCTTAAAAGCTTAGCTTCTTTATAAGCCTTTAGTACTTCTTCCATTTTTGCATCTACACTCAAACTTTTAAGTTGAGTCATTAAAATCTGTACATCAATCTCATCAGTATACTCAATATGAATGCCCTTATTTACAGCTTCATCAACTATAGCCAATAATTCTTCTGTAGTGTAATTGTTTATATTCTTAGCAGCATTAATCAATTTCTGAAGTGTAATATTGTAATTAACGCCTAAGGTCATGGTACCGGGCTTAACAACCTCAATTGTAATTTCCGGAGTCTCCGCATAACCGTTGGTTAAACCTGTATTCCAATATACTTTTGCTTTTACAGTAGTAATCCCCTCACTAAGTGCAACGAGTTTCCCATTTGTCACACCTAAAATATTACTGTTTCCAATTTCATATTCAACTTCCGAAGTACTGGTATATCCTCCGTTACCGTTTGGTTTTATATATTTGAAAACAGGAATAAGTTCTAAGCCTTTATCAATGCTTACAAACGTATTTGCATTAGATATAGTCGCAGAATCAATTCTAAAATCAAGAGGGCTGGCTGCTGCTGCATCATAAGACGGATCTTCTACTGTAATAAGCTTTCTGTCTGAATAAGTTTTTGTTGTATAATTATAATCTGCAGAAATCATCTCTGTGCCTCTGGCATTACCGGTAAGCTTATTGTTTCCGGCATCAACAGATACAATATAGTCCTCGCTTGTCTTACCTATGCTGGTTGCATCAGCGGTGGATACATTTACTGTGCCGGGCTTATATACATCCCTGCCTATTACTTTAAGCTTATCAAAGTCCGCATTTACAAGAAAACTTGTTTCGCTTCCTTTATTTATATCATTGCTGCCTAATTCGATGTTTACGTTGCTGGGTTCAGCTGTATTATCATAAGCAAGGATTTCTTCGCCAAGAGCTATGTTAATGTTTATATTAACATCCCTAACATACATTTTTCCGCCTCTTGAAGAAAAACCAATATGACCTTTATTAATAACAGGTATAGCCATATTACTAAATGAAACAACTTTACCTGCATCTGCTCCATATTCAACAGTCATCGTGCCTTTTGTATAGTGGTCATACCCGGCTGTTACTATGGTTGCGCCTGTATGAATCCCATCTGACTTAACGGTGTTAAACTGCAGGGTAGCCATCAGTATTTCCTCATCAGAACTATTTACGGCATAAACTTTCATAAGTTCACCGTAATCTTTTACCTTTAAAGTATAAGCCTTATTATTTACAACACCATCAGGAAATGGAACCTGAATCATTGCACCACAAGGAATATAACCGCCATTCTCATAATAAACACCGTTTTTAACATAAATTTCAAGCTGAGTAGGAGTAGAACCGTTCACGTTCAAAAATACGCCGTGAGAGCCCATTCTTTCCCCTGATGGTTTAGCACCTGTCCAAGTGGCGCCCCGATCTCCTTCCCACATATCAGCGCCGAATATTTGTCTCAATTCCATCGCATCATTGCCGCCTGAAACAATTTCCATGGTAGCTTCTACGCTGTAAGCACCAAATGTATCATTAAATTGCAGTCCATATCTGGGAACAAAGTACATGTAAAGTCCTTTATCGTTTGCATACCCTGCACCCGCCAAATCCGATCCTCTTTCAGTCCAATCCTTTGCAAGGGTTACTTGGCTAAAAGAGGTCATAGAATTGGAATATGTCTGAATTCCATCTTCCGTATAAATGCCAAGTCCTCTAATTTTGCTTGCAATACCTGATATAGCATTATCAAATGAGGTTGGAGTTACATTATCCCCTGATGCGACATCTCTTGCATTTTCTATAAGGGCATATACACCCTCAATGTCTGCCTTTGTATATGAGTCACTGGGTGTATTATAAGCATCATCCATGGCTACTTTAAGAACATCAAGCTTAGCTAAATATTCTGTAACATATACCTTAGTTACAAGGGGCTCTAAAGAAATTTTTATATTTGAAATAACTTTAGCAGCTTCAACACTGGTTATTGCGCTGTTTGCTATAGTGGTGTCAATTGTTTCTATTGTACTTGATAATAAACTTCTGTTTATACTGTTTTCAATGTATTTACTTTCTTCAGTGCCGGCTTTATCAAGAATGTCTTGAATAGCAGTTTTGAATCCTTCAAGAGTAGAAATTTGGTCGGCAGTCATAAGCAATTCGCCGTAAATAGTATATTTTATGTTGTCAACATTAATTACAGCGGGAGCCGGTGCCGGATCAGGATTTCCTTCTTCCTCTTCTTCAACTGTTTTGTTTGACCATACAGCAAAATACGAACTTGTTCTGCCATTATTAAAGCTTAAAGCTGAATCAAATTCTGCTGTGCCGCTTTTAATAACGCCTTTATCGCTACTTGAAAAATCTAAAGATGCAACTAAAACATACCCAGAACCGTTATCTGCATACATCTCTACTAAATTACCCTGGAAAAGAAGACGCACTTTAGCTCCGCTTTCAAAGTCTACAGGCGAATCAACTAATTCGTATTTTGCATCTTCTGCACCCCAATCAGAATCGTCGCTTGAATACCATAAAACCAGTTTATCTTTTGTTATACCAATCCATGCACCATGTTCATCGCCCCAAGGAGCTGCAGAATTTCTGTCAAGGTTTACTCCAACAAAAGTTGCAGACCATGGGTCACTATATGCAGCTGTAGTAGCTATATCAAAATCAATTACATATTGTTTATTAATTGTTGTATCAATACATTCATTAACCGAGAAACCGGACCTGTTGTCAAGAGTAAAATTAAGTTTACCATCCGCTACTTGCCCATTTGTAATTCTGAGCTGTTCTGTATTATAGGTACTCTCAAAACCTTCGTCCAAAATAACATTACTTGTGTACCCGGACACTACACCGATTGCCGACGCAGGTAATGTAAAGACGAGTCCGGCTATCATGCTCAGGGTGATGAGAAAAGCA
>JAUZPY010000111.1 GCA_030705805.1 Bacillota bacterium
GACCCGAGAAGTCCACTACTGAATGAACCGTGTTTTGAAGGTCTCCTATTTTCGTTCCTTTAAAGTAAAAGCTTTTAACGCCGTCCTTTGAGGCAATGCCCGTAAAGCTTGTAAGATGGGTTTCTGTTTGAGGCAAGATCATGCATTCAACGAAGTCAAAATTTAAAGATGTAAGTACGGGTGTACGTGCCTTGCAGCTTTGAAGCTTACCTTTTGCTTCGGTGCAGATGTTTTTAGCCTTGTAAAGCTCACCGGCGCCTAAATCGTCCCTGGGGTTAAGACCTCCGAAGGTATCAAGGGACATTTTAACGGTCTTTTTAGAATTGATTATAGGCTGAAGCACCTTATCACTCCTTTGGTATAATTATTTGCGTAGTCCCATAAGCCTTCGACCAAGGACGGACTATGCCTATTTTTTATGAGAAGGAAATGTCTTGCGGTCACTCCTTTTTAGATTAATTAACTTAAAAATATCCGGTAAACTGTTTTTTCCCTACTGCCCCTCTTTCTTTAATATAGTTTGCATAGGAAAGCCACCTTGTGTTAAACTGCGATAAATATTGGTTTGCTGTTTCAAAGTCCTGCTGATAATACATCATTTTGCCCAGTAGATAATCTATGTACATTTCGTCATAAGGCTCTGCACATTCGGTAGTCCAGGCAGGGCAAAGCTCACCGGTTACAGCCTCGGTAACACTCACTGTAAAGTCCTTGCTCATAACCAGGCAGTCCGGCTGAACCTCTAAGATCCGTCCTTCATAGCCTGCATTCTGTCCGGTAAGAAGCCTTAGAAGGTCGCCTACCGAGGCGCTTGGCATACTTGTAAAATAAATCATATTCCCGTCTGTTACGCAGGTATCCGATAAAGATATATCTTTATAAGCGGAAGGTCTTGTGAGATAAACGATTTCAAGAGTTCCGCCTTCCGGAACGCCCTTTGCAACAGCGGATATAAAGTCTTTTTTTGTCACGCTGCGTCCGTTTAAATAGACAGCGGTTACGTCCTGAAGTCCTACACCTTTCGGAAGATAAACCTTGCTTGATGCACTATAGGTTGCTCTGCCGTAAATTTTCTTAAGTTCGTTTCTGATTTGACAGGATAAGTCATAGCAAATATTCAGTTTTTCACTGAACGTGAAGCTGTTGGGGTACAGTAGATCCGCTCTGTCGATCGCCTGTTCTATTAACATCGGTAGATTCTTCCTTTCTTTTTAAAAGATAATTTTTAAGAGAAGTTTTACCGTCAAAGCTCATCATTTCGAGGAAAGCAAGGGCTTCATCTTCCCTGCCCTTTTGAAAGACACCCATATTCCAAAGGCTCATAGCGGTCTGATTGGCGGTAATTTTTGAAAAAGGATTGTTTTTTTCCGGGATAACCGACACATCAAAGCTTGTAGGCGCATTATCGTCATAGAATCCGCCGCCCATAGTTTGGCCGGAAAAATTGACATATTCCGTGCCGGACTCTCCTGTTATACGGAAAGTACGCTCGGCATCAAAGAATTGGCGTACCAGTTCAAGCATGATCTGAATGATTTCTTTATAAGATTCGTAAGACTCCGAAATCATATCCCTTACCATTTTTTCTCCTGCCTGCTGAAGCGCTACAATAGCTCCGTAAGCTGTAACTCCGCCGCCGGTTCCGCCGGTAGAAAAATCACGGTTGCCTGCAATTTCCTTCATTTCCGAAATCTTGCTGTGGCGGTGTTCTAAGATATAGCTGCCAAGCTGTTTGGCCTGAAGCTGTTTTATATTTTCGTCGTTAACGCTTCCCGAAACATGGACAACATCGTTTTCAAGGTCTAAAAGTTCATTTTCATTGATTCCGCCGTTATCCTTAACGACCCAGCGTGGACGTCCTGCTATCATGGCATTTCGGCTTATTATTGAATCCAGCTTGTCAATGTAGGTCTGGGGATTTTTAACAATATCTATAACGCCAAAGCCCACAGGCGAATTTTCAATTGGGTACATAGCGTCGATTACGATAGGGTATTTGCCATGGTCGTAAAGAGTAGGAAGTCCTTCATCCTCGCTGGAATATAGAATTTCATCTCCCGTATATTTAAGCAGGTGAAGAGCTCCGTTTTTCTTATAGTAGCAGTCCACTACAAGGGCGCTGTCGGAGTCCGGAGTAAAGCCCTGATAGGAGCGTACGGAGGATATATCCGATACGTTTATCTCAATGTTTTTGTCCGGATAGCTTTCTCTTAAGGTATCTGCACTTTCAATATTGGTAATGAAAACATAGGGCGAATCCTGAATATTTCTGACCCCGTTTTTCCAAAAGATATTGAGAAGATCAATATTGGAAATCACGATATCCCCTCTGCCGCCTGACGCTGTAGGTTCATAGAAGATGCCGTAAGCGGCGGCGCCGTTTTTCAGTTTGTACCACCATGCCCTTGAGTAAATCTTTTTAAACTCAACAATTTCAAGCTCCGCCGGTATAATTTTAGACAACGCCTCGGCTACTTCCCGGTCGGCAGGCTCACGCTCCAAAATATTGGGAGCCGGGTAATTATCCATTGCATCAGCGTGCTTGTTGGCAAGAGTGCTGAAAAGATAGTCTGTAGACGGGGTAATCATTTCACCGTCAAAATACTCATTGTTGTGCAGCTTATGCCTTGAACGGTACCAAAGGTCATTTTCAATAATTCTTCCGTCCAATTCTTGCTTTTGTTCCCTGCACTTTTCAAAATTTTCTTTCATTTTGAGAAAAAACTCAGTATCCATATTTAACCCTTTCTTAATTAAATTTGTGTGTTAAACGGTAAGGACTATATTGCCTCCTACATCGAGCGAGCCGTCTACATGGACGCTGCCGTTTAAGTAAATATCATCCGCATTAACTATTACCTGGTTAGCTCCATTAAGGTAGATATAGTCACCGTTTATTCTGATTCGGTAGCCTGCTTCAATTCGAAGGCTTTGAGGGTCGCTTGATGTGCAGGCGTCAATTAAAAGTTCAGGGTAGGACGAATTTAAGGGGTCAAAGCCCATGGCTACTTTAGCCGTACCGTTTTTATAGAGAACCATGTTGCCGCCAAGGTCATCACTTTCCAATGCCCATCCTTGCTTATCTCTCCCGCTGTCCTCAAAATAAAGGCCGTCATCATCAAGCACCGCTCTTTGATAGCCGGATGTATCTGTAGAAAATGTTCCGGAGATTGTCAAATTTCCATTTCCGTCTACGCCAAATACAGGTTTATAAATCGTTCCCACCTTGCCGGAAATTTGTATTCCGTCGTTAGAAATTATAGTTTTAAGAGTTGAGCCGGAATTTATAAGTGTCATATCCGTATCGGATACGGTAAGTCCGGTGGATGTAATACTTACTGAGCCACTGTCGTTTTCCACAGCCATATTTCCTGATACTAAAAGTGTTCCGGTATTTATTTTGTCGGCGGATAGGCTTTTAATTTGGGAGGAAGTTATTTTAGCATTGGTTGTATTAATATTTTCTGCGGCCACACTCCCTGCCGAGGATACGTTTTCCTCATCAAGATTCATAAGGATATATTCCATTTCTTTGTAAAGTCTGGTAACGTAATCTTTAAGGCTTGCCACGTCCTTTTTTAAGTCACCGGAAAGCTCTTCCGGAGGCGAAATATCAAGCATTGCCATCTGTCAAATCTCCTTTCTGGTGTAATTGTAGCATGGTCACAAGCGGCAAAACAGGGCAAGAATCTATATTTTCAGGCAAAGACGGACATAAAGCGAAAAAAATCGGCAAAATAGGACAAAAACAAAAAACACCCGAAAAAGCTTCGGATGTAAAGGTGAAAAATATAAGTTTTTTAGGGTAACCTTATAAAATTTGGCTGCTTTTTTCAGCCCCTAAAATTTTGACTAATATATTATCCAGCGTCAGATATATTGTTCAGGGTACTAAATTTGGCGCCTTAAATAATAAATAAGCACAAAAAAACACCCGTATGAAACATTCATACGGGTGTAAGTTAGATATAATTTTTGTTTAGTTTTCCGGAACATATTAAGCCTTTTCTATAACAACATTTTCCCCTTGGGGCTTTATAGCATTGTAGAAATTTACGTAAGTAGCGGACATATAAGGAACAAGCCAGATGTAAAGAATACCGAGGGTTAAGATTCCTAAAAGTTCCCATCCGATAAAGGATAAATATAATACAAACAAATCCATCTTGTGTCCTTTCATCATATCTCTTGAAGCACCTAGGGCATCAAATATACCTATATTCTTGTTCTCGGCAAGAATATAAAAGCTCATTGAAAACGCCAAAGATATAATAATTCCGGGAACAATCAGAAGGCAAAGTCCTATAACTTCCGCAATGAAAAGTATCAAATAAAGTCCGACGGACTTTAAGTAATACTTAAAACCTTCAAAGGCCATGCCTACATTAGGTTTTATACCTTTAGCCAAATTAAGATAAATAAGTACCGTGCTCACTGTAAATGGTGGTGATATAAGTAAGCTGGCTATGAATGAACCAAAATGCTGTGCATTTTTCGTACACTCAACGCCAATTTTACTTGCAATTGAAACTATGATCGCAATTATAAGCGCAATCCCAAATAATATCCATATATTCCCACTAATTTGTTCCTGCGCCAAGTCTTTTAACTGTTTCC
>JAUZPY010000112.1 GCA_030705805.1 Bacillota bacterium
GAATACAAACGGTATCAAAGAAATCATTAAATCTGCAGCCGGCGAAGCAGCATTTGCAAGCGAACTTGCAGGCTGGGTTAAGGAAGATAAGATTGTAAAAAATGAAGGTAAGATAAAGGGCGTTAAGATGGCAGTTGGGTCAACAAAAACTCCCAAATCAAAAAGTAGTTCAACCGCTTCAAAGAGCGCAACAACCGGCTCAGCCGCTTCAACATCAGCTAAAAGCAGCACTGCAAAAACAAAATAAAATTAAATAAGAGAAGGGGGCGAATGGCTTTTCGTCCCCTTTTGGAAGTTTATTAAGGATTAATTTTTTATTAAACTTTTTCTTAAAAAGCCATCTTACTAATTTTAGAAGGTGTAAAAATGATAAAAAGCATGACCGGTTATGGCCATTTTGAAGATACGGTAAATTCAAGAAAAATCAGTGCTGAAATTAAATCTGTTAATCATAGGTTTACTGATTTTACAATTAAAGTGCCAAGGCAGTTCGGCTTTCTTGAAGAAGCTATAAGACAGGAAGCTGCAAAGAATATCAAGCGCGGAAAAGTTGACATTTACATAAGTATTGTTGATTATAATGAGAACAGTACGCTTGTAACTGCAAATTTGCAGCTGGCTAAGAGCTATGTTAAAGAGCTTAGCGCTTTATCACAAGCAATTGATGTTGAGAATGATGTCAAAATGTCTTCCGTTGCAAGTTTTCCCGATATTTTTAAAGTGGAAAAACCGCTGTGTGATGAAGAACAACTGACAAAGGATGTTTTGTCAGTGTTTAATAAGGCTTTTGAAATATATGACAATATGAAGTTTGCTGAAGGGGCAAGACTTAGCGATGATTTGCTTTTAAAAGGCAATGGTTTAAGTGAATATGTAAATAAGATAAAAGACAGGGCCCCATTGATTGTTCAGGAATACGAGAAAAGACTTCGCGAAAGAATGGAAGAAATTTTAAAAAACGTGCCTATTGATGAAGCAAGGCTTTTAAATGAGGTTGCTATATTCACGGATAGGGTCAATGTGGATGAAGAAATGGTAAGGCTTGGAAGCCATGTTAAGCAGCTTTCTGAAATAATAAAAGATAACGAGCCATCAGGCAGAAGATTGGACTTTTTAGTACAGGAAATAAATAGAGAAGTAAACACTACCGGCTCAAAATCCAACGATGTTACCACTACAAAAATGGTGGTTGAAATGAAAACTGAAGTTGAAAAAATGAGGGAACAGATACAGAATATTGAATAAGGAGGATTACCGTTGAAAATTATAAATATAGGCTTTGGAAATATTGTGAATGCAGCCCGTATTATAGCAGTAATATCTCCGGAATCTGCTCCTGTAAAAAGACTTGTTACAGATGCAAGGGAAAAAGGAAAACTGATTGATGCTACTTACGGAAGAAGAACCAGAGCTGTAATTATTACTGATTCAGACCATGTAATCACATCTGCGGTTCAGCCGGATACTATATCTCATAGATTCGATGAGGAGGATGAAGAAACAGATGGGTAAGGGCAGCATATTTATTGTTTCAGGTCCTTCCGGTGTAGGAAAAGGTACTGTGGTTAAGAAAGCAATAGAAAGATGTGACAATGTTTTTCTTTCCGTGTCCTGCACAACCAGAGCTCCGAGAGAAGGCGAAATTGACGGCGTACAATATTATTTTATTTCAAAGGAAGAATTTGAAGGAAGAATAAAAAATAACTACTTTATAGAGTATGAAAGATACGTAGACAACTATTACGGAACTCCCGCTTTGCCGGTTTTAAAAGCAATTGAAGAAGGAAAAAATGTAATATTGGAAATTGAGGTAGGGGGAGCAAGGCAAGCAAAAAAGCGTTATGAAGATGCCGTATTGGTTTTTGTGGCACCTCCTTCCAATGAAGAACTTAAAAGGCGCCTTTTAAAACGTGATGAAGGCAATGAAGTGGCGTTAGCTGCGGTAGACAAGAGAATAGAAAGGGCCAAAGAGGAGTATAACTTTATAGAAGGCTACGATTACATTATTATAAATGATGATGTAGACCTTTGCACCGATAGACTGCTTAGTATTATTAAAGCAGAAAACCTGAGAGTAAGAAGCAATAAAAAACTTATTGAGAAATTACATGAACTTTAGAAAGGATTTGATTTATTATGATGATTTATCCTGCAATAGATCAGTTGATGAAAAAATTTGACAGTCGCTACAGTTTAGTTGTAGCAGTCTCAAAAAGGGCCAGAGAATTAGAAGATGAGGATGTTGCTCCCTTAATAGAAAGCAAATCTGAAAAGCCGGTAAGCATAGCGGTTGAAGAATTTTACGAAGGAAAATTAAAATACACACACTAAAAATTAGAAGGAACTAATACATGGAGATTCTTGCAAAGGTATGCGTTGATACCGGGCTTATGTCTTTAGATAAGCTTTACGATTACCGTATACCTTATGAACTGACGGGTATTTTGAAAATAGGACACATGGTAGAGGTGCCTTTTGGGAAATCCCGTAAGGCTGGAATTGTTGTGGGCTTTTCAGAAGAAGCATCGGAGTTTAAGCTTAAAGCCATAACGAAAATTACTGATCCTTTGCCTGTTGTCGGAGCTTTGGATATAGAGCTGGCCGGCTACATGCAAAGAATGTATGTGGCCTCCTTTTATGATTGCCTGAAGCTTTTATGCCCTCCGGGATGCTTTTATAAATCCGACAAAAGGGTGATACTTTCCGGCTCTGAAGAGAGCATAAAAAAAGCTGTTGCAAAATCTGTAAATCAGGAAAGAATAGTTGCATTTTTAGAAGAGGAAGGAAAAGAAGCAAATCTGGAAATGTTAAAGAGTATGTTTGGACAGGGAACCGTTGCTGCTGTCAATGCTCTCCAAAAAAAGGGTATTGTTACTTGCGAAAGCTTTTCTGAAAATAGCAAAGGACCATTAAAGCGCAAGTATGCAGAGCTTATTCCCGGCAGTGAAAAAAAGATAGAAACCCTTGTAAACAAGAACTCTGTCGCACAAATAAAAGTATGCAATATATTATTAGGGGGTCCTTTGCCCATTACCGATATAATTGAGCAAACGGGCTCTTCACGCTACGCTGCCCAGGAACTTCAAAAAAAGGGCATAGTTAAAGTTTTTGATGAAAATATCAGAAGAAATCCTTTTCAGGGTAAGGAAATTTGCAAAACAAAAAGTTTAGAGCCGACGCAGGAGCAAAAAGAGGCTCTTTCAAAAATTATTCCAGCCGTTAAGGAGCAAAAAAATGACACATTTTTACTCCACGGAGTAACGGGAAGCGGCAAGACAGAAGTTTTCATGCAATCTATTGAGCATGTGCTCAAAGAGGGACGCACTGCAATAGTGTTGGTTCCTGAAATTTCTCTTACACCCCAGATGACTGATAGATTCCTTGGACGGTTTGGTGATAAAATTGCAATATTACATAGCGTTTTATCCCAGGGTGAACGGCTTGATGAATGGAATAGAATCAAAGAAGGGCAAGCAAAGGTCGTTATCGGAGCCAGGTCAGCCATATTTGCACCCCTTAGTGATATAGGCCTTATAATAATTGACGAAGAGCATGAAAACACTTATAAGTCAGAACAGTCGCCCCGTTATAATGCTGTTGAAGTTGCCAAAAAACGCTGCGAACAAAACAATGCTGTTTTGATTCTGGCTTCGGCAACGCCTGATGTTTCAAGCTATTATAAAGCTCAAAACGGCGAATACACCTTAATTACAATGAAAGATAGATACAATCATGTAAATCTTCCTAACATTAAGGTTTCAGATATGCGTCTTGAATTAAAAGAGGGCAACCGCAGTATGCTTTCAAGACAATTGCAAGAAGAAATACGCATTAATTTAGAAAAAAAAGAACAAACAATTCTTTTCCTCAATAGGAGAGGTTTTTCAACCTTTGTGTCCTGCCGTGACTGCGGGTATGTAGTAACGTGTCCTGAGTGTAGCATTTCGCTTACTTATCACAAGTCTACAGAAACCCTTAATTGCCATTATTGCGGATACAGGACAGAAAATATTAAAGTATGTCCAAATTGCAAAGGCACCCATGTAAGATATTTCGGTACAGGCACTCAAAAGCTTGAGGAGGAAATTAATAAATTATTTCCCGATGCAAGTACGATAAGGATGGATGTTGATACAACCACAACAAAGAATTCTCATGAAAAGATTTTAAAAAGGTTTTGCGATGAGAATATAGATATTTTGCTTGGAACCCAAATGGTATCAAAAGGCCTTGATTATCCGAACATTTCACTGGTTGGAGTGGTTGCCGCCGATATGTCGCTTAATATTGATGATTACAGAGCAGCTGAACGTACCTTTGATCTTGTAACTCAGGTATGCGGAAGGGCAGGCAGAGGCGATAAAAGGGGCAGAGCTGTAATTCAAACCTATTCACCGGAAAACAGTGTTATAGGATATGCAAGAGAACAGAATTATGAAGCTTTTTATGAAAATGAAATAGCTTTCAGAAAATTATTTGATTATCCGCCCTTTAAACAGATTTTATGTATAACCTTCTCCGGTGAGGATGA
>JAUZPY010000113.1 GCA_030705805.1 Bacillota bacterium
ATTTTGTGCGGTCTTTTCCTAAAAAGTCAATGCCGATACCCAATTCTTTGTGAAGCAGCATACTGCCCTGCGAATCCTTGAAATTAAATTTGGACTCCCCGCAGCATAAAAGTACATAAGGAAATTCAAGGCCTTTGCTTTTATGGATACTCATTATCCTTACAACATTCATATCCTCTGTTACCATTTTTGCGGAACCTGTATCTGAGTTCTTTGAGGTTTTATCTATGTACTTTAAAAAATTGAACAGACCTTTAAAAGAGGTATTGTCAAACTGATATGCCATTTTTGATAACAGCCTCAAATTCAAAAGCCTTATATCGCCGCTTTCCATAGAGCCTGCTATAGTAGCATAATGGGTGTCTTCTGTAAGCTTATCTATTAATTCGGAAACGCTTAAAAGTTTTGCATCATTTCTAAAGGTTTCCAGAGTTTTCATAAAACGGTATGCTTTTTTGTCACCGCCTGCAGCATATTCGCAAAGGGAATCATACAAATAATCCCTTCGTTTTAAAGCAATCTTTGCTATATGTTCTTCATCAAAATGGAAAAGGGGAGATCTAAGAACGCATACAAGACTTATGTCCTGGAGCGGATTATCGATTATCCTAAGGAGAGATAAGAAAATCCTTATTTCGGTGCTTTCAAAAAAATCAGAGTCAGCATCTGAAAAACACGGAATATTTCTTTCCGACAAAGCTTTGTCAAATAAAGCCGCATTTCTTTTAGTACTCCTTAAAAGAATTGCAATGTCACTGTATTTAATAGGCCTTACGCCGCCCTCGCCGTTATTGAGGGCCTTGTCATAAACGGTCATTCCCGATTTAACAAGGCTGTCTATTTTACAAGCTGCAAATCTTGCCTGATCTATGCGCATATCCTGTGCGGAGGTTTTGGGCTTTGAAATTACCAGCTCAACCTGTGCGGCAGGCATAGATAACGGTTCTGTATATACCTCGCTTCCGCAGCAAAGGCGTTCGTCACCCACATAATTAACTTCTCCGCAGCGCTCTGTCATGAGCATATCAAATACAAAGTTTACAGCATCAAGAACTTCGCTTCTGCTTCTGAAATTTTTAGACAAAGGTATTTTGACGTACTTTCCTGACTCATTATATGTATCATTTTTTAATTTAAACAGCTTTTTGGGGTTAGTCATTCTGAACCCGTAGATACTCTGTTTCATGTCACCAACCATAAATACGTTTGGCTCATCTTTACTTTCACCGGAAATAAGGCTAAAAATAGTTTCCTGAATTTCATTGGTGTCCTGATATTCGTCAACATATATTTCTTCATAGTAATCCCGAAGCTGGAGTGCGGCGTTTGAGGGCACTATATTTCCGATGTCATCTTCCTTTGAAAGTATCTTTATTGCCAGATGCTCAAGGTCGGAAAAGTCCACAAGATTTTTTTCCGCCTTCTTGTTTTTATAGTTTTCGTCAAATCTTAAAACCATTGACGCAAGAACCTTAATAGGTGGCAGCATGGAGGTCATGCCTTCCTTTATTTGCTCTGAGGTAAGGGAAACGAAGGCTTTTGACTCTTTGTATAAATCTTTTGCTTGCTCCCTTAAACGGCTGCATTCCTCTTTTAACTGTTCGTCAATTTCCGGCCCATCTTTTTTCGCTTTTAAGGTAGGCTTGTGGCCAAAGTTTAATTTGAGAGCATTTAAAAGCTCATCCCAATCGTTTGTTTTGCTTAAAGCACTACGTACAATTAAGAGGTCATTATTAAAGCAATTTACATAGGTCTGGAATAAGGGGTCTGTTTCTGCCAAATCCAGTGCGGTTATAAGGCTTTTTTCCGCATTTTTTAGTTTTAAATTTATATTTTCTAAAATTATTTTAATAAATGGCGCATCTTTGATATCTTCGGTATTTTCATAAGCTTTAACGGCGTTTTGAAGCCATTTTTCAGGCTGTGGATTGCTTTGGGAAAAGCTCCATATCTTTTCTGCCATGTAGGACAAATTGGAATCATCCTTTGGAGAACATACTCTGTCCACAAGCTCAAAAAAATCTGGAGATCCTTCATTATAAAACTGTTCGATTGTATCTTCTAACGCTTCGGCCTTTAAAATATCGGCTTCCTTCCCATCGGCAATTCTAAAAGAAGGGTCAACACCTGTTTCATAAAAGTATGAGCGGACAACTTTAAGGCAAAAACTATGTACTGTTGTAATGTCGGCATTTCCGATTAAAGAAAGCTGATTTCTTAAATGCTTGTCTTTTGGATTTTTCCTTGAAGCTTCTGTCAGATTCTTTAAAATTCTGTCTCTCATTTCAGATGCTGCAGCATTGGTAAAGGTAATAACAAGGAGCCTGTCGATATCCGCATGATGATTTTTAATTCTGTCTAAAATTCTTCCTGACAACACCTGTGTTTTTCCGGAGCCGGCAGCAGCGGTGACAAGAATATTAGCTACAGGGTTTTCTATAGCTTTTTTTTGCTCATTAGTCCAGTTCATTCTTGGGTTTCTCCTTTCCCGGAAGAATCGGCTTTCCCATTCCTATTTTGACTATCCGTAAGAGGTTGAAAATCACCAGAGCCCCCAAAGACATCCCACACAATATCATCCGGAACTACCGGGAGGGCGCGGCACTCGCCCATACTTAGGCAAGCGTCTTTATAGTCGCAGTATGAACAGGGAGAATATGAAGAATTTATTGAAACGGGGTCTATAGATATATCGCCCTGCTTCATTGAGTATATTATGTTATTTACGCAAGATTTTATATGGCCGAACAAGACATTAAACTGCTCTAAAGTAGCAAAATCCCCATTTTGCTTTCCTCTGCTCATTTTAACGGGGAATAATTTTGATGAGCTGTCAGATTCATTATCCATAGCATTAATAACGGTATCATCATTTAAAAGCATACCTGTCATTTTAAGAGCCTTGATTCGCTTTTCATTAATATCCTCGCTTGAGTCCTCCGGTGAAGAATCAAGAAGCGGATCATCTATTTTAAAGTACAAAATACCGGCAGGAGAGGCACCTCTTTCACGGCATATGGCAAGCAGATAAACCGATAATTGGAGATTAAGGCCATGATAAACTTCGGAAAGATTAAAGGTTTTGTTCCCGGACTTGTAATCGATGACTCTGATAAACTCGCCTTTTTCAGTCTTTAACATATCAGCTCTGTCAATGCGGCCGGTAAGCTTAATGCTTCCGTCAGCTATCGGTATTTCAAGAGGCAAAAAATCGCCCCCGTCTTCAAAACTGATTTCGTAGCCTAAAGGTTCAAATGAACCCTGCACAATATGGCGGCGAATTAAAGCAAGTGATTTTGATGCCAGCCTTTGAAGGCGAACAATTTGGTAAGATGCCCTTTTGGAATCCTTTAGCATTAAGGATTGGCTTTTTGATATTACTTCATCCGTTATACTTGCTGCTTCCTGATTGATATATTCTTCGGTTACATCATTCCAGGACATGCAGGAAAGCTTTAATTTTGATGAAAAGCTCTCTATGTAATAGTGCAAAAGGCTGCCTGCATCGGCAGGAGATACAAGTGCAACTTTTCTTGGCTTTGCCATAATCATATAATTCATATAATAGCGGAAAGGGCATGATTTATAAGTCTCTAACCTTGATACGCTGGTCTTCATGTTCTGATTGAAAAATTCCTTTACGGTATCCTCTGATAAAGACTTAGCAAAGTTCTTCCGATTAAACGCCTTAACAGCATTTTCTGCCTGAAACTCATCGTTTTTATTTTCTGTAAACCAGCCATAGACTTTAAGCCAGTCGCTATCTTCAAGCTGCCCGTCATAAATGCGGCGCAGCGCACATATCATGTGGTCAAAAGTTCCTTCCGGCGCAGAAATAAGCTCATAAGCCTTTCTGGGCACTACATCACTTAAAGTTTTAATATCAGGGAAAATTTCTTTAAGCATCCGTATAATTACAGAAGGGCGAAGGGTTGTACCGTCCGTATCTGCAAGGGAATAGCTAACATATAATTTATCCTTAGCCAAAGTAAGAGTACTGTAAACCAAGGCTTGTTCTTCAAAATTAAATCCTTGAGAATCCGGAGCAAGTTCGATGCTGGCGTCATGTAGCATACGCCTGTCGCTGTCTGTCAATATTCCGCCTGATGAGCTTACGGCAGGGAAAATGCCGTCATTTACTCCCACTAAAAATACAACCTTGGAGTCGCTCCCTTTAGTGCGGGGAGCGTTTCCGGTGTTTACGCAGTCGACAGCGGAAGGAATAATAGCTGATTTTATAGAATTAAGACCTTCGCTTAGTGCTTCGGCATACTTTTTAGGACCTCGTTTTAAATCTTGGCAGCAGGAAATAAGGCTGTCCATAGAAGAAATAATACAGTTGTACACGCTTACATCCTTTGCCGCAAGATCTGATTTTCCTTCAAGTAAAAGCTGCTCTGATCTATGCTGAATTTTTTCATCAAGCTGTGTATCTTTGATAAACGCATATAAGGCAGTGCAGAATTCTTTTGCAGTCCTTTTGCCTTTTATTCCTTCTTTTA
>JAUZPY010000114.1 GCA_030705805.1 Bacillota bacterium
ATATGGCAATCGCGTTTTAATCAGAGATTCTGATGATAACCGATATGAAATTCCGGATTATGAGAAGCTTGACAAGCACAGTATGATGCTTCTTAACACCGAACTTTAAAATCTAATGTAAGGAAGGATTTGAAAAATGAAACTCATACTGGCTGTTATTAATAATGATGACAGTGCAATCGTAACATCTGCACTTACAAAAGAGGGCTTCTTTGTAACTTCCCTTGCAACTACCGGTGGCTTTTTAATGGCTGGAAACAGAACATTATTAATAGGTACTGAAGATGAGAATGTAAATAAAATAAAAGAAATTATTGCAGGCCATTGTTCAACCAGAAAGCAAAAAAATCCAGGTAGCCAGCCCCTTGGCGGCGGACTGGTTAATGGCAGCCTTCCTGAGGAAGTTACTGTCGGTGGGGCAACATACTTTGTTTTAGACGTAAATGAATTCGGTAAGGTATAATTGTTTAAGGCTTTGGCATATGCCAAAGTCTTTTATTATATTAATAAATTAAGTATATAAAAAGGAGATAAACAATGAACTTATCGCAGGGCGTAAGGGATAATTCATATAAAATTATAAATATTGAGATGCCGGAAAATATAGAACGAAGGCTTCAAACCCTTGGAATTACCGAAGGAAGCATTGTTGAACTTCTGAATATAAAGAAAAATGGGACATTAATTTTAAAAGTAAGGGGGTCTAGATTTGCTGTTGGAGGGAAAATTGCATCCGGAATTAAAATCAGGAGGGCAGAGGGTGAAAGCTAATTTAAACGTTGGCTTTGTGGGAAATCCTAACTGCGGAAAAACTACGCTTTTTAATGCATATACCGGAGCAAAACTTAAGGTGGCAAATTGGCCCGGTGTTACTGTTGAAAAAAAAGAAGGGGCAATGCGATATCACGATAACACCTTTAAGCTGGTGGATTTACCGGGCACATACGGCCTGTCCTCATATACAATGGAGGAGCAGCTTACAAGACAGTATATTTTGGGTGATGAAGTAGATGTTATTATTGACGTGGCAGACGCATCAAACCTTGAAAGAAATCTATATCTCACACTTCAGCTGATTGAGCTTGGAAAACCTGTTGTTCTCGCTCTTAATATGATGGATATTGTTACGGAGCGGGGTATGGAAATTGATATGCATCGGTTGCCGGAAATGCTTGGAATACCGGTAATACCTGTGTCTGCCAGACACAAAACGGGACTTGATATTTTAATGCATGCTGTAGCTCACCATAAGGAAAACAAAGTCCCTGTTACAGAGCATCAACACAAAAGCGGAGACAATTATTTCAAGCATGAAAAATACGTTATGGTGTATTCGGATGAAATTGAAGAAAGAATTGACATTATAAAGGCAATGCTGAAAAAGAAATATCCTGATTTAAAAAATACCAGGTGGCACGCCATAAAAATACTTGAGAATGACCGTGAAATAAGAGAGGAATATCCTCTTAATACAGAGGGTATTACAGATAAAAAGTATGAGAAGGCAATTATTAATGAAAAGTACGACTTCATTCAGGAAATAATTGAAGAGGTAATGGTAAATAGAAATGAAAAGGCTGCGCTAACTGATAAAGTTGATAAGTATCTTACCAGTAATATCTTTGGGATTCCGATTTTCCTTGGGATTATGGCATTGGTTTTCTTTTTAACCTTTACAATAGGTGATGTGCTTAAGGGGTGGATGGAATATTTCCTTTCGGCCATTTCTGATAAAACCGGTTTGCTGCTTGATTTGGCTGGGGCGGGAACTATCTCAAAAAGCCTTATTATAGAGGGTATTATAGGAGGGGTAGGAGGAATCTTATCTTTCCTGCCGAATATATTTATTTTGTTTCTGGCGCTTGCTTTTCTTGAAGATAGCGGCTATATGTCCAGAGTAGCATATGTAATGGATGGGATAATGGGAAAGATAGGACTTTCTGGCAGAGCTTTTATTCCGATGCTGTTAGGTTTTGGATGTACCGTTCCGGCAGTACTGGCATCAAGAGCTTTGGAGAATCCGAAAGACAAGTTAAGAACCATCCTTGTAACACCCTTTATGTCATGCAGCGCAAGACTTCCGATTTATGTAATGTTTTCTCATCTGTTTTTTGGGAACTTTGCCATGCTGGCAGCTTTCTCTATGTATGTGCTGGGGATCGTAATAGCTATTTTAGCGGCATATATAATGAAGAAAATATCAAAGGAGAGCAATACCGGCAATCTTTTAATCGAACTTCCGGAATACAAGAAACCAAATAAGAGGACAATTTCAATTTATGTTTGGGAAAAGGTAAAAGACTACATAACAAGGGCCGGAACTACTATATTTGTGGCATCGGTTATAATATGGGCATTGCTTAATTTCGGACCTTCGGGCTATACAAAAGAAATGTCAGAAAGTTTCGGATCTTACATCGGTAAATTTATTACTCCTATTTTCAAGCCTACCGGCCTTGGACAATGGCAGGTAGTACTTTCTCTTATTTCCGGCATTGCAGCAAAAGAAGTTGTGGTATCAAGCATCACCGTACTGTGCCAGGGGAATGTCAGCGGTGTTTTAACGGCAATGGGTTTCGGCCCTTTAAATGCTTATGCATTGATGGCATTTTGCTTGCTTTATGTGCCTTGTGCAGCTTCAATTGTAATTATTAGAAAAGAGACTAATTCTGCTAAGTGGACTCTCGTTTCTGTAATGATGCAACTTTCGGTAGCCTATATAGTTGCAACTATTATCTACCAGGTTGGAAGCTTAGTATTATAATGTGGGAAAGTTGTTATTTTTGTTTTCTTGCTGCTTTAAAAAAACAGGAAGTAGATATGTGATAACTGCTCCCTTTTAAAAAGTAACTGATATAAAATTATTAATATACTGGAGGCAAATATATGGAAAATTTTGATTTGATAGTTGTAGGCGGAGGTCTTACGGGGACCGCAGCATCTATTGCGGCTGCAAGGCAAGGTTTAAAGGTACTGCTTGTAGAACAATATAATTGTCTTGGAGGTGCAGCTTCCAACAGTCTTGTTAATCCTTTTATGCCTTACTGGACAAGGGATAAAGAAACAAAGCAGAAAATACTTCTTAGCAAGGGTATTTTTACGGAGATACTTAATGAACTTGACCTAATGGGGGCACTTTCATCTAACAGGCAGGTATTTCATGAGGAATATCTTAAAATAATCTTAAACCGCATGGTCCTAAAAGCAGGATGCAAAATACTTTTTCACTCTTATTTATCTGGGGCAGATATTGAAAATGAACATATAAAATCTGTAACATTTACAAATAAGTCCGGTTTAATGACCCTTTTTGCAGACTATTTTATTGATGCTACAGGGGATGCGGATTTATCTGTACTTTGCGGTTGCCCATATCATATCGGCAGGCAGCAAGACAACCTTTGCCAACCAATGACTCTTTGCTTTAGAGTATCAGGGGTGGAGTTGGATAAGTATGAGGCTGCGAGAAGTTTTATTAGTGAAAAATACAAGGAGTTACAGTCTAGGGGTGATATAAAAAACCCTCGTGAAGATGTACTTATTTTTCCAAGTATGATAGACGGAGTTCTTCATTTTAATTCCACAAGAATAGTAAAGCGTAATCCGGTTGATGCCTTCGACCTTACAGCGGCCGAGATTGAAGCAAGAGAACAGGTATTGGAGCTTTATGAGTTTATGCGTGACAACATTGACGGGTTTAAGAATTCTAAGCTTTTATCAACAGCGATGCAAATAGGAGTAAGAGAAAGCAGGATGATAATAGGAAGGCACGTTTTAACGGGAAAAGAAATAATAGATTGTACGAAATTTGAAGATTCTATTGCTACCGGAAATTATGATATCGATATACATAATCCGGAGGGCAGCGGGACAAGTCATTACTATTTTCCGAGCGGAGAGTATTATACAATACCATATAGAAGCCTTCAGCCTCTTGGAGCAGACAACCTTCTTACGGCGGGGCGCTGTATAAGTGCAGATCATGATGCGCAGGCATCTATCAGAATAATGCCGATATGCACCTGTCTTGGTGAAGCCGCAGGTGTTGCTGCTTATGTTGCAAAAAAAATGAATACAAATTTTGAAAAAGCAGATATAAATTACATAAGAAAGATTCTTTTAGAGAATGGAGCAATGCTGTAATAATGCAGCTTTTGGCAGTTTATATAGTTGTAGCTAGTATCTATCGGATTGGAATCTTAGTATTATTATACGGGAGGAAAAATGGAGATTGTTATTTTTGGCGCTGTTGCTGCTACATGTATAGTAATTGTAATATATAAAATAAAAAACCGCAAAAAAGGATGTTGCCTCTGTAGTGACTGTCCTATGAAAAATGACTGCAAAGACAAAAAATAATGCGTGGTACGCATTATTTTTTTGCTGTTTATTTTAATTATAAAAAAAATTTATTCTTAAATTAAATAAAGGTAGTTGATTTTATTGAAATTAAGATATATAAT
>JAUZPY010000115.1 GCA_030705805.1 Bacillota bacterium
AGGCCAAAGACAGCTTCTTAATATTGCAAGAGCGGCTATAAGCAAGGCGCCTGTTTTAGTACTTGATGAAGCTACCAGTTCAGTTGATACCAGAACAGAACGCCATATCGAGCATGGTATGGATAGACTTATGGCTAACAGAACAACCTTTGTTATAGCCCACAGATTGTCAACAGTCAGAAATGCAAAAGCTATTATGGTACTTGAACAGGGTGAAATAATAGAAAGAGGAACTCACGAAGAATTGCTAGAGTTAAAAGGCAGATACTATGAGCTTTATACAGGATTGAAAGAATTGGATTAAATTCTCCGTCTTTAAAGGACATCATCATTTCAGGCAGAGAATAGATAAAAGCGAAAAAGGGCTGTTAACCTTCCGGTTAACCGCCCTTTTTTGCGCCGATGCGCCAATGCGCCGATGCGCCAATGCGCCGATGCGCCGATGCGCCGATGCGCCGATGCGCCAATGCGCCGATGCGCCAATGCGCCGATGCGCCGATGCGCCAATGCGCCGATGCGCCGATGCGCCAATGCGCCAATGCGCCGATGCGCCGATGCGCCGATGATGCGCCGATACGCCGATGCACCCAATGCGCGATGCGCAATTTTTTTGCATTTTTAAGGTTTATACAATTTTACTTTTACTTTTTCTGTAATCGGTAGGACTCTTCCCAACAATTTTTTTAAAAATGTTGGAAAAATAAGCCTGTTCGTCAAAACCACAGCCTGCCGCGATTTCGGCAATAGATAAATCTGTAGAAATAAGCAGCTTTTTAGCAACATTAATTCGGTATGTCAACAGGTATTGATGAATAGTAGAGCCTGTGTGAGCCATCATAAGGCGGTTAATATGGTATTCGTGGTAATTTACTAAGGATGCAAGTTCGGAATTGGTTATATTGCGAGAGTAATTTTCTTGAATATATTTAATTATTTTATCGGTAGCAAATGCGGATTTAACGCTGCCGGAAGCTTTCAGCCGGGCAATATTTACAAGAAGCTCCTTTAAAGCACCTGACGCTTTTTCTCTGAAATATAAGGTCATAGAAGAAAATTCATATACGATTTTTAAGAGGTCGTTTTCAATAAGCTGCATATTTTTCATAATCAAAGGACTGTTAAAATCGCAAAAATCAGAAAAGTCTACTGTTTCTGTTATTTTTTCAGGCTTATAGCTGCCTAAAATATCGGTAGATAAAGAATGAACTATTTCGGAATGGTTTTGTGTAAAGTCAAAGTTAAGTACAATTATTTCTATGGGCTTATCTGAAACGAATTTGTATTTAATACCGGGCTTCCATATAAACATAGTACCGCCGTCAGATTGATAATAAGTTTCATCAATATAAAGACCAAAATTTCCGTCTATAGCATATAAAAGCCTGTAATCATAGGCAGAAACGTAACTTTCAAGGGGTGAGAAGTTAAACCTTCCTGCAAATCTTATAAAAGGATTGATATCTTTTAAAAACATAAAAACACCTCGAAATGTTGGTTTTTTATAAAAATTGATTGTTTTTTTAATTGATTATACTAGGTATCTATGCTAAAATCAAGATGTATTTTTTAGTTGATAAATAAGGAAGGTGACTGACGTGAAATACATGGTTGGCTATCAGCTCTTAAATGACGATGCATTTACCCAAAATATTATAAAAAATAAAGAGCACATATATGAAGTTTATTTTTCATGGGGTGATTTTCCAAACGGAAGAAATAAGCAGACGGAAACAGAACTTTTTTTGCCGTGGGAAGCTCAGGCAAGACAAATTCAGGATTTAAATAAGTTAAAAGACGCAAAAATTCCTTTAAACCTTTTGCTTAACGGAAACTGTTACGGTAAGGACAGCCAGTCCAGAGCGTTTTTCTGCAAAATAGGAGATACTATAGATTACTTAAAGGAAACCTTTGGCTTGAATTCAGTAACAACCACATCTCCTTTAATTGCAAAATTTATAAAGGAAAATTTTCCCGGTTTAGAAGTCAGGGCTTCTGTAAATATGAGCATTGGGACTGTAGAGGGAATGGATTATATAGCAAAGTATTTTGACAGCTACTATATGCAGCGTGAATATAACCGCAGCCTTAAAAAGATTATGGAGTTAAAAGACTGGTGCAAAATGCACGATAAAAAGCTTTTCCTTTTAGCTAACAGCGGATGCTTTAATAATTGTTCTGCGCATACCTTCCATGATAATTTAGTCGCTCATGAAAGCGAAATCGAAAAAATGGACAATGCTTATAATTTCAAAGGCATATGCCTTGAGTACTTAGAGGATAAAGAAAAATGGGCTTCGCTTGTAAGAGATTCAAATTATATAAGACCCGAGGATATTCACTTATATGAAGGGTTATTCGAAGCGGCAAAGCTTGCAACAAGGGTAAATAAAAGCCCCGGCCGTGTGCTTGAAGCATACATTAAGGGCAAATATCTAGGTGGGATCACCGAATTGTTAGAGCCAAATCATTCAGGGGCCATTGTGCCGTGCATTCTTGATAACACGGCTTTTCCGCATGATTTTGGTAATCATGTTTTAAATTGTGATAAAAATTGTGCTGCTTGCAGCTACTGCAAGGATGTTTTTAATAATGCACTTATAAATTTAGGCAAGGAGGATGTATATGTTAACGAATAAAATGATAAAGGAGGCAGCCCTTGCCGCCGGTGCCGATGCTTGCGGTATTGCACCGATTTCCAGAATGGCAGGCGCTCCGGACGACATGAATCCTAAATTTTTATTTCCGGAAGCTAAAAGTATGATAGGATTTATTTTCAGAATACCGAGGGGTGTGCAAAGAGGTATTGAAGAAGGTACGCAGTTTTATCAGTATCCGTCCATGGCCTATGGCGGAATAAATGAAATTTTTGCGCCCAGCGTCTTATATCAGGTAGGAAAGGTAATTGAAGATGAGGGCTATGAAGCCTTTATTTACAGAAATACCGGAGCCAGAGGTTCGGTTTCCGACATGGACGGCTCTCCGGGCAACAGCCTTTCTCCGGAGGAACAGATTAAAGTAATAGAACAGGCCAAAAAAGCTACCGATCACCATAGAAGTGTTCAGTTTACCAGAGCTACAAGAGATATCAATGTAGCGCCTGATTTGCAGTTTCAATTTAGGCTTGCTGCGGTTGCCTGCGGATTAGGTGAAATCGGCTGGAGCAAAATGCTTTTAACGCCCCAATTTGGTCCGCTTCAAAGAATTGCGTTTATATTTACTGACGCTGAGCTTGAATATGATGAAATGTACAGCGGAAAGCCACTTTGCAGAAAGTGTATGGCTTGTGTAAGAGAATGTCCCGGAAGCTGTATTCCTGCTGAAAAAACCGGCAAAAAAATCACTGTTGATTTAGATGGCAAGATATGTGAATGGGGAGATATCGACATGTGGCGATGTTACGCCTTCTATACTCACGGCGGCAGATATTATAACCCCTTTGTTCCCAAAGAAGTATTTGACAAGAACGAAAACGGTGACCTTAATTTGCTGGAAGGAAAAGCAGAAGCAAGCGAACAAGAAATTATGAAAGTATATATGGCACTTGAAAAATACTTCCCAAGCTGGGTAGGCTATAATATGGCAAAGTGCGGAGGGTGCATAAGAGCCTGCGTAAGTATGCTGGAGAAAAAAGGCGGCTGTATGGATGGCAGGTTTAAAGAGCCCTTAAGAACTAAAAAAGCTTGGAAGCTTGACAGATAGGAGGAATTTAAAATGCTTACAAGTAAACAAATAAAAGATGCGGCAAAAAAGTTTGGAGCCAGCCTTTGCGGTATCGGAAAGCTGGACATTTTTGAAGGTGAGGATATACAGAAAGACCCCAAAATGATACTGCCTGCTGCAAAGTGTATTATAGGATTTGGGTTTGCTGTTCCTAAGGGACTTTATCAAACCCTTGAAAATAAAACTCAGGCTTTTACATATACCAGTATGGGAGTAAAGTATATTGATGAGGAATTTACAGAAATATTTTTGTTTCGGATATGCAGCCTGATTGAAAATGCAGGCTATGATGCCTGCCTTCAAAGAACGGTACCAAATATGATGGCTAAAGGCGATAAATCAACAAACCCTGAGGTTTCAGACACCTACGAGCTTATTTTAGCGGAGCCGGTTGAAAAAGGAAAGCCTGCGCCGGATGTAATGATTGATTTCGGAAAGGCTGCAAAGGCCTGTGGTATTGGGGAGAGAGGCTTGTCCGGAAAAATTCTCGCACCTAAGTTCGGACCTTATATAAGATACAGCTTTATAATTACAGATGCACCTTTAGATGTTGATGAGGAACTGAAAAATTCTATTTGTGATAAGTGCGGGGAATGCATTAAGGCTTGCCCGGGGAAGGCCATTAATGAAAGCGGCCTTGATACCTGGCAATGTTCTGTTTACTATAAAGGGGCTCATAAATCAAATCCCTTTATGACGGAGGAATTTTTAAAGGGAGATCCGGAAAAGGAAGCAATTACGA
>JAUZPY010000116.1 GCA_030705805.1 Bacillota bacterium
AAAACAAGCGTATAAACAAAGGGCAGACACTTTCGTTTCTGCCCTTTGAATTACCTTTTCCAGATTTTACAGGCATTAAATCAGCAGTTAATTTAACAGAGGAATATTAACCGGCATGGATCGCCATTTTGTCATAAGGTCCATGGATATAATGACTATTACTAAAATAGGTCGAACTTCTATAATTGAATATTAATTATAAGCAACAATTACAATAAATTGACGATGCTCCTTTTTTGTACTTTGAGGTACATTGTGGTGCTATTATTAATAACGTCAAAACTCAAATACGACTTTTTTATTCTCGTCAAGCTTTAGAAATGCATCAAAGGTTTTACCGCTTTTGGGTGATACAAAGCCCTCGATTTTATAAGTTTTACCTGTCTTAAGCAGATTTTTCATATTATTCATTGAAATTGCTCTGCCGCAGATAACAGCGCTAACACCGAACTTGCAGCCTTCCTTATATCCGCTACAGCCGTAGCCAAACTTGGTGCGCCGCACCTCTTTATTGCATAGAGGGCAATTACCCACCCCGTCACCTAAAAATCCTGAGTCCGTACTTTTTTCCGGCTTTATATCTTTAGAATTTTCAAATACCTTCCGAATTTCTTCTTCAGCAAGTTTTACGCTGTCTTTTATAGTGTACTCTCCTCTATAAACCTTTTTCAAAGCTTTGCCCAGCTCGGAGGTTTTATATTTATCCATGCTGATATTCATTCTTTCAAGGGATTCAATTAAGTATTCTCCGGCAGGCAAAATAGTGTATACATCTTTATTCAAAAGAATATACTGACTTTTTCTGGCATTATCAATTATGCCTGTTCTGGTTGCTTCCGTGCCCAGTTCAAGCCCCTCAAAAATTGCCCGATAGTCCTCTTCGTCACTTTCATTCTCCGTATTTGCCTTATCCTCTTTAAAGGGATTCTTTAAGTAATTGTTTAAGGTTTCAATTGTATAGTGCTTAGGCGGCGTTGTTTCCTTTTCTACAGGCTTAAATAAAATATTAACCCTATCCCCTACAGAAAGATTAGGCAAAATCTTATCCTTCTTCCCGTAATCATCATACTTTGTCCAACCGGGAGCAATTATTATAGTACCCTTTAGTAAAAAGTCCTCTTTGCCTTCAATGCTTATCTTTATTTCGGTTTTTTCAATCTCGCATTCCTCACTGCAAAATACCGCAGCAAATCTGCGCATAATTGTGCCGTATACCTTGTATTCGTCCTCTGTAAGAACGCTTTTGGAAGGTATTTTATATGTTGGCGTGAGTGCCGAGTGAGACTCAATTTTCGAATCGTCAAAGATGCTTTTTTTGTCCTTGAATTTAACAGGATAGCCAAGGCTTTTTACTGCCCCGATTATGCTTTTAATTTTATCTTTTTCTGCCACGGCAAGGTATTCCGAATTGGTTCTCGGATATGTAACATAGCCTTTTTCATACAGACCCTGCAAAAGCTTTAAGCTTACCTCCATGGACATTTTGTATTTTTTGCCCAGTACATTTTGAAGCTTAGTTAAAGAATAAAGTTTGCCCGGGGAGAGGGTGTCTTTTTTAGTTTTTTTATGAGTAACAATTGCCTGTTTTTCATTGTATTCTAAGCAAAGCTTATTTGCTTTATCAAGCTCTTTATTAGAAAATTTTTCTTTGCTGATAAGTTCTACTTCTTCACCGTTCGTCTTTTCATTTGATATAATGGAATAATACTTTTCAGGCGCAAAATTTCTGATTGTCATATCCCTGTCATATATTGCTTTTACTATCGGCACTATTACACGGCCAACTCTTAAAAGGGCGCCTGTTTTCAATGTGGCAAACCTTGTAAGATTTACTCCGTAAAGCCAGTCAATGTAAGTACGTGCAAAGCCTTCGTTTGCTAAATTTTCATACTCACATTCATCTTTCATGCTCTTTAGAGCTTCTGTTATAGTTTCTTTAGTCTGGTCAGGCAGCCAAAGCCTTTTAAAAGCTTTTTCCTTAGGGGTTGACTTCTCTACACAGATACGTATTATAATTTCACCCTCTCTGTCAGAGTCGCCTGCATTCACTATAGCTTCTACGTCTCCCCTATTGCATAACTTTTTAATTGTTTCAAATTGATTTTTAACACCGGCATCAATAGTACCCTTTGAGTCCTTCCTTAGTTCAAACTTAAACTCAGAAGGAAAACACGGTATGTTTTTAACAGTCCACTTTTTTCCGCCATCGGGGTTAGGATTATATTCCTCAATGTCCGACAAGCTAAATAAATGGCCAAAAGCATAGGTTACTATATATCCTTCTCCTTCAAAGTAACCGCCGTATTTATTCATTTTTCCTATGGCCGAAACAATATTTCTTGCAAGACTTGGCTTCTCGGCTATTATCAATATCATAAAATCACCTAAAGTATTATATCATAAATTACTCTGTAATTTATTTCTTTTTTCAAGGAAATAACTTTCCGCTTCGCTTTGCTTGCGGTAAAGTTATTATAACATAAATTACTCTGCAATTTATTTCTTTTTTCAAGGAAATAACTTTCCGCTTCGCTTTGCTTGCGGTAAAGTTATTATAACATTTAATTTAAGGCTTTGCAACCGACTTTATGTTAAATATTACAAATTCTGCAAGACTTGTTGCTACGTGTGATGAAGCCTTTAAGGCTTATAACAAAAGGACAGCCTTGGAATGAAGCTGTCCTTTTCGAGTATCCCTATATAACCGCGACCTTGCTTGAAGTGTCTTTCAATTAAAGCCATCTGTCCTCCGGCTCGTATATATCGCAATACATCTGTGTTATAATTGTTACCGCTTCGGCGCGAGTGGCTTCTTTTTTAGGTAAAAACCGCTTATTTTCGTCCCCGTTTATAAATTTAAACTCCGACATATCATTAATAGCAGTTTTAGACCAATCAGCTATTTCGGCGCTGTCTGCAAAATCAATAGCGTCAGCCATCTGCGCCCGTGGAAAGGTCAGTCCCAAAGCCTCAATCGCATTATGTGCGATTACCGCCATTTCTTCACGTGTTATCTCTTTATTAGGATAAAATTTCCCATCGGGATAGCCTTCTATAATCTTGTTTTTTACAGCCCAGGCAATATATCCGGCATACCAGTCAGTATTATTTACATCTTGAAAGTCTGTTGACAAATCCTCTGGAATAACATACTTTTCTTTTACAATCAGTGCGATTAACTTCAAAAACTCTGCGCGGGTAATAGTTTTATCAGGATAGAAATACCCACCCGGGTAGCCGCTTACTACGCCATAGGCCGCAAGTGTCCATATATTGCCTCTCGCCCAATGAGCCCCTTCTCCATACCCAGAGGCCACATCACGGAAGGTACTCGGGCGAACATAGCCTTCCCACCCAAGTTCTGCCCATGATTTCTCCCCTAGCGGCACTACCACATTACCGCCCATATCATATACAATATATACCGAATAAGCAGAATCTACATTGTTAGAGGAATACCGTGTTTCCTCAGCAATAATATAATTTCCGTCAAGAGAATCACATTTATAATAGTATGGTTTTATGAACTCTCTAATCTCGTCATCAGTCGGTCTGGCAGAGCAGGGGGCAGCCCCTATGGTCAGCACTGCAAATACCAATGTTGCTGCAAGTATTCTTTTCATCATGCTTCATCGCCTCCTACTGCTCTATTATATAATAAACCGGCAGTTATCTCAATACACAAATGTTTAATCTATATCCATTATTAGGTTTACGCTTTACATGATTCCTAACGGCACGGTTTGTGAAAGAGGCGCTGATGAACAAAACTCCGGTATGTTATATGGGGTGTTTTTCTTCATTTTATAAATGCGTAGGCATAAGGGAGTCGAACCTTATATGGTTTTAAAAGACAGAATTTCAGCCAAACAGGCTATGTCCAAATGGATACAAAATGCTGAGCATTGCGGGATATCGCAATTTGAAAAATGTGCCGCCACTATGCACAAGCTGGATAACAGGATTCTTAATTCATTCAGCGTTCCCATTACCAACAGCTTTACCCAAGGCTGCAATAGCAAGATTAAAGTTCTTAAAAGAAATGCCTACGGTTACAGAAATTTCAAACGCTTCAGAAACCGTATTTTACATATGTTTTCTCATCAAAAAAGCTGCAAAAGAATACAGGTGACAGCTTAAATCGCTGCCACCTGTACAAACCCACTTTTTCGGATTACCCCAACTATTGACAAAGAGCCAAAAAAGCTGCAAAAGAATACAGGTGACAGCTTAAATCGCTGCCACCTGTACAAATCTATTTTTCGGATTACCCCAACTATTTACAAAGAGCCTTTATTAATAGTACTTTATATCAATCGGATGAACAATTTCAACA
>JAUZPY010000117.1 GCA_030705805.1 Bacillota bacterium
GGAAGCAAAGCTGATATTTGGCATTTGCGTCAGCATGAAAAAGTATTAAATCTGCCGTTTTTACCTGAACTTGGAAGGCCCGACAGAGATAATGTAATTGATGTTTATATATCAGAAGATGATGAAGATGTATTAGCCGAGGGCATTTGGCAGAAGTATTTTACTTATTGTCCCGAGCCTTTTACAAAGGCTGAACAAAAAGCATATCTTAAAACAATTACCGGAGTCAGCGTAGGCTCTGATGCTTTCTTCCCCTTTGATGATAATATTGAAAGAGCAAGAAGAAGCGGAGTTTCTTATATAGCCGAACCGGGCGGATCTATACGTGACGATATTGTTATTGATACCTGCAACAAATATGGTATTGCAATGGCATTTACAGGTATGAGATTATTCCATCATTAAGGAGAAAAGAACATGAAGGTAATGGTTGTAGGCGGCGGAGGCCGTGAGCACACAATAATTAAGAAACTGAAAGAAAATAAAGATATAAAAGAGCTTTATGCTTTGCCCGGCAACGGAGGAATAGCAAAGGATGCAACCTGCGTTAATATCGGAGCAAAGGATATAGAGGGGATCGTGCGCTTTGCAAAAGATAACAAAATTGATTTTGCAGTTGTAGCGCCTGATGACCCGTTAGTACTTGGTGCGGTAGACGAGCTTGAGAAAGCAGGTGTCTTAAGCTTTGGCCCTACAAAAGCTGCCGCAGCTATTGAAGGAAGTAAGGTTTTTTCAAAAAACCTTATGGAAAAATACGGCATACCGACTGCCTCATATAAGGTGTTTTCTGCTGCCGACAGCGCTCTGGAATACTTAAAGAGCGCACCTATGCCGACAGTCATAAAAGCGGATGGCTTAGCTCTTGGAAAAGGAGTTATTATTGCTAATACTAAAGAAGAGGCAGAAGAAGCAGTTCGCACCATTATGGAGGATAAAGTCTTTGGAGAAAGTGGAAATAATATAGTAGTTGAGGAATTTTTGACAGGTCCGGAGGTATCGGTTCTTGCTTTTACCGATGGAAAGGTAGTAAAGCCCATGGTATCGTCCATGGATCATAAGCGTGCTTTAGATAACGATGAAGGTCTTAATACCGGCGGTATGGGAACCATTGCACCTAACCCCTACTATACAGAGGAAATAGCTAAGGTGTGCATGGAAAAAATATTCCTGCCCACCATAAATGCAATGAATCAGGAAGGCAAAACCTTTAAAGGATGTTTGTATTTTGGCCTTATGCTTACGATGGACGGCCCTAAGGTAATTGAATATAACTGCCGGTTCGGCGACCCGGAAACACAGGTTGTACTGCCCCTTTTAAAGTCTGATTTATTCACTGTTATGAACTCTGTTTCTGAAGGGAAGCTTGAAGACTGTCCTGTAGAATTTAAAGATGGAAGTGCTTGCTGCGTAGTAATGGCATCAAAAGGCTATCCTCAAAAATATGAAACAGGCTTTGAAATAACTGTAGATAAAGACTTTGAAGCAGAGATTTACTATGCCGGAGCAAAACTAAAGGATGACTGTATTTTAACTTCCGGCGGAAGAGTACTAGGAGTAACAGCTGTAGCAGGTAACTTAAAGGACGCTATTGACAAGGCGTACAAAGAAGTAACTAAAGTACATTTTGATAATGCGTATTTCCGCAAAGATATAGGGCTGAAGGCTTTACATGCGGAGTAAGGAGGGCAAATGGTTTTTAGAGTTTACGTTGAAAAAAAGAAGGAATTAGCAATTGAGGCAGCCTCTCTTTTAAACGACATTAAATCATTGATAGGTATAGAGGGTTTGTCAAATCTTCGCATCATAAATCGTTATGATGCTCAGGCGATTGATAGGACTCTTTTTGACTATGCAGTTAAGACAGTGTTTTCTGAGCCTCAGCTTGATGAAGTCAGCAGTGAGCTTAATTTAGAGGAAGGGGAGACCGCTTTTGCTGTGGAATTCCTGCCCGGGCAGTTTGATCAAAGGGCTGAGGGTGCGGCAGAGTGTATCCAGATAATTTCTCAGCAAGAAAGGCCACTGGTAAAAACATCAAAGGTATTTGTACTTAAAGGGGAAATTACAGAAGATGAACTTTCATCAATTAAAAAATACGTAATTAACCCTGTTGAAGCAAGAGAGGCATCATTAGAAAAGCCGGATACGCTTGAAGGTGTTTATGAGATTCCGGAAGATGTTGAAATTCTTGACGGGTTCTTAGAATTAAAGGAAGAGGGACTAAGTGATTTTATAGCAAAATATGGCTTGGCAATGGATTTAGGAGACATAAAGTTCTGTCAAAACTATTTTAAAGAAGAAGGCAGACAGCCGACCATTACCGAAATAAGAATGATAGACACTTACTGGTCAGACCACTGCCGCCACACAACCTTCCTGACAACTATTGATAATGTAAGCTTTGAAGATGAATTTTTAACCAAAGCTTATGAGGAATATATTTCTGCAAGAAAAGCTATCGGAAGGACAAAACCGGTTAATCTGATGGACATTGCAACTATTGCTGCCCGCTATTTGAAACAGCAAGGCAAGCTTGATAAATTGGATGAATCTGAAGAAATAAACGCTTGTACTGTAAAAATTAAAGTTAATGCAGACGGCAAAATGGAGGACTGGCTTTTATTATTTAAAAACGAAACACATAATCACCCTACCGAAATTGAGCCTTTCGGCGGTGCGGCCACCTGTATAGGCGGAGCAATTCGTGATCCTCTATCGGGCAGAGCTTATGTCTATGCTGCAATGAGGGTGACCGGTGCGGCAGATCCTTTAAAGCCTATAGATGCAACTCTTCCCGGAAAACTTCCCCAGAGAAAGATTGTAACTACAGCTGCCGCAGGGTATTCATCCTATGGAAATCAGATCGGACTTGCAACAGGGCAGGTAGACGAAGTATATCATGATGGATATGTGGCAAAACGTATGGAGATAGGAGCCGTAATCGGAGCGGCACCCACTGAAAACGTAAGAAGAGAACGTCCGAATCCGGGGGATATTGTAATATTGCTTGGAGGAAAAACCGGACGCGACGGATGCGGGGGAGCTACCGGCTCATCTAAATCCCATACATTAGAATCTCTTGAGAATTGCGGCGCAGAAGTTCAAAAAGGAAATGCGCCGGAGGAAAGAAAACTTCAGAGGCTGTTTAGAAATGAAGAAGCATCAAAGCTTATTAAGCGCTGTAACGATTTTGGAGCCGGCGGAGTATCGGTTGCCGTAGGCGAATTGGCAGACGGACTGCTTATTAACCTTAATGCTGTACCTAAAAAATATGAAGGTCTTGACGGTACGGAGCTTGCCATATCAGAATCCCAGGAAAGAATGGCCGTGGTGGTATCTCCTGAGGATGAAAAACGTTTTAAAGAGCTGGCATATAAAGAAAATCTTGAAGCTACAGTTGTTGCCGTTGTAACAGAAGAGCCCAGGCTTACTATGCAGTGGAACGGCAAAAACATAGTTGATATAAAGAGAGAATTTTTAGACTCTAACGGTGCGGAAAAGCATATAGATGCAATCTCACTTAAAGGCAAGAAATACAGTAAAGATATTAAGGGAAGCTTTGCAGAAGAATATAAAGAACTGGCGAAAGACCTGAACGTATGCTCAAAGAGAGGCTTGTCCGAGCGTTTTGATTCAACCATAGGCGCAGGAACAGTACTTATGCCTTTTGGAGGAAAGAAACAGCTTACCCCTACCCAGGCAATGGTGCACAAGATTTCTATAGAAGATAAAAAGACTGATACCTGCTCGGCTATGAGCTGGGGATATAATCCTTATATAGCAGAGAAAAATCAATATGCGGGTGCATATCTTGCCGTTATTGAATCTGTATCTAAGCTTATAGCCTCCGGTATGGAATTTAAAGATATTTACCTTACATTCCAGGAATATTTTGAAAAGCCGTTAAAAGATCCTTCAAGGTGGGGCAAGCCACTTGCTTCTCTGCTGGGTGCATTTAAAGCTCAAATAGATTTGGGCGTTGCTGCAATAGGCGGCAAGGATTCTATGAGCGGAAGCTTTGAAAAAATAGATGTTCCGCCAACCCTTGTATCCTTTGCCGTAACTACGGGGAAGGTTTCTGAGGTAATTTCTCCGGAGTTTAAAAAAGCAAATCACAAGGTTATGCTGTTTAAGCCTGAATATGATGATTTAGGACTGCCGATAACCTCATCTTTAATAGATGTGTATAGTAAGGTTACTGACTTAATTCGCAGGGGCATAATATGCTCTGCCTATACCCC
>JAUZPY010000118.1 GCA_030705805.1 Bacillota bacterium
TTATATGCCGCAACGGCGGAATTTACATCTCCATCGAATCTATCAAGTAGATAGCTTAGATAAAAGCAACCCATATCTATGTTAGTTTCCGGATCAAAGAGGTTTTCTGCCAACGTAGAATCCCCCATTTTCCCTGCACACCATTTAGCAGTCTCTCCAGTAATTTGCATAAGTCCCATAGCTCCTTTATAGGAAACCGCATCATTGTCAAAATTACTTTCTGCCTTAACTACCGCATATACCATATGCTTATCCAAACCATATTTGTCAGCAGAGCTGTTCATTTCATCTCTATATTTCACTTTAACACTATTTAAAGCATAAAGAATTACAAATGCAGCCAACAGTATTGTCAGCAGCACCTTTAAAAATTTTCTCACATTAAATTCTCCTTAATATTTCATCAAGCCGGGCATAAAGTTCTGTTATACTTCCACTGTTGTCAACAATGAAATCAGACTTTTTCATACAAGGCTCAAGATTTCGTGCCGCAATTCTTGACTCAGTTTCCTGTTCAGTCAGATTATCTCTCTCTGTAATCCTCTGCTTGCGGACATTCTCATCAGCCTTAACGAAAATTACTATATCGCAGAATTTTTCAGCACCGGCTTCAAAAAGGAGCGGTGCATCAAGTATAATAATGCCGTCTTCGCTATCTATCAGTTCCTTAAAACGCTCATTAATATACTTATGCGTTATTTTCTCAAGTAATTTCATTTTTGCCGGATTATTAAATACAATTTTACCTAAAGCTCGTCTGTCCAGTATGCCGTCTTTTACTACCCCATTAAATGAAGCTTCTATTTCTGTTAAAGCAGGCATACCCGGTGCGGTAACTTCTCTGGCCAACTGATCCGCATCAATTATAGTAGCTCCCTTATTCTTAAAATATAGTGCAGCCGCACTTTTACCTGCACCTATCCCACCGGTTAAACCTATGACCCTTCTCATTTTGCATCATACCAGGAAAAGCCCGACTTAGCCTCAGCTTCAAGCGGCACAGACAAAACACAGGCGTTTTCCATCTCCCTTGTCAATATTTTTTCCGTTATTTCTCTTTCCTCTATAGAAGCATGAACTATCAGCTCATCGTGAACCTGCAATATAAGCTTGGATTCCTTTGTTTCATTTGTAAGTGCCTTAGAGGCCCTTACCATGGCAATTTTAATAATATCCGCCGCACTGCCCTGAACCGGCGTGTTCATAGCGGCGCGTTCTCCAAAGGAGCGAAGATTATAGTTCTTGCTTGAGAGCTCCGGAATGTATCTCCTTCTGCCAAAAATAGTAGTGACATAGCCATTTTTCTTGGCTTCTTCTACCATGGATTCCATAAATTCTTTAACTTTCGGATATGTAGCAAAGTATGCTTCTATATATTTTTTTGCTTCATATCTTGATACTCCTATATCCTGAGCCAATCCAAAGTCACTGATGCCGTAAACTATTCCAAAATTAACAGCTTTAGCGCTTTGCCTCATTATGGGAGTAACCTGATCTTCGCCTACTCCAAAAACCTGAGCGGCTGTTCTCCTGTGAATGTCTACCCCTTCTTTAAAAGAGCGAATCATATTTTCGTCGCCGGACATATGGGCAAGTACTCTGAGTTCAATCTGAGAATAATCGGCGTCAACCAGAATATGGTCGTTATCATCAGCAGTAAACATCTTTCTTATTTTTCTGCCTTCGGAAAGCCTTACCGGTATGTTCTGCATATTAGGCTCTGTAGAACTTATTCTGCCGGTAGTTGTTACTGTCTGATTAAAAGTTGAATGTATCTTTCCTGTCTTTTCATTAATAAGCCCAATAAGTCCGTCGGCATAAGTAGACTTTAGCTTAATGAGCTGTCGGTATTCTAAAATAGCATCAATTATTTCATGTCTTCCTTTAAGCTTTTCAAGCACCTCAACATCCGTTGAATAGCCGGTCTTCGTTTTTTTAACAATGGGAAGACCTAATTTTTCAAACAAAATAACTCCCATCTGCTTTGGAGAATTTATATTAAACTCCTCTCCTGCCATGAAAGTTATAGAATCATAAAGTCCTTCTGTCCTTATGCCCAGTTCCTCCGAAAAATTCTTAAGCATCAGGGGATCCACTTTAAAGCCCTCAATCTGCATATGGGCAAGCACTTCTATAAGAGGCAGCTCCATATCGTAAAGCAAAGCGGCCTGATTATTTTCTTCAAGTCTTTTTAAAAGGATTTCCTCAAGAGCAATTATAACGTTCAGCTCTTCTGCTAATATATAAGTCTTATTAGGCAAATCTTTAAAGCTTTGTCTGTTTTTGCCTTTGCCCAAAAGCCCGTCTATATCGGTAATAACTTGCTCTAGGTACTTTTGTGCCAATGCGTTAAGGCTATAGTCTGTTGAAGAAGAGTCTAAAAGATAAGCAGCAATAAATGTATCAAAGCCTAAGCCCCCATAATTTATCCCCTCTTTATTTAAAAGAACAATATCAGTTTTTATATCATGACCGGTTTTCTTAATGCTGATGTCTTCAAAAATATCCTTAAAAAGAGCAATAGGCAGTTCGGTATAGATAATGTTCTTATCAAAGCCTGTAAAAGCAATTGCGCTGTACTTTCCATCTTCGGCAAATAAACAATATTCAAACGAAGAAATCCCTTCTAAGGCACCTTTTAAGGCCTTCTCTTCATCAATTATAAAAACATTTTTCTGAAGCTCTGCCTTCTTCTGCTCAACTTTTTCTACCGGCAACCTTTTTAAAAAGGTCTTAAATTCAAGACGCAGGAAAAGTTCCTTAAGGTCTTTATAATTATACTCTTTAACGGCGCAGTCTTCCACCGATTCTTCTATAGGAGTGTTAATATCAATGGTTGCCAGTTCCTTACTGAAAAATGCCATCTCCCTGCCGTCTGCAAGCTTTGCTTTGGCGGAAGGTCCAACTTCCAAATTATCTAAATTATTATATACCTCTTCAATGCTCTTATATTTTTGTATCAGGGCAAATGCTGTTTTCTCCCCTATACCTTTTACGCCGGGTATATTATCCGAAGGATCGCCCATAAGTCCTTTAACATCTATAAATTCAGAGGGCGTTACACCGTACTTTCTATAAACATCTTCTTCAGTATAAATGTCTGTGGTTGTATTTCCCTTCGATGTAATCGTCAGGCAAACCTTAGTAGTTTTTGTGGCAAGCTGCAAATCATCCTTATCCCCGGTCAGTATATAGCACTCTATTCCCTGCTTGTCACAAAAGTTTGATACGGTTCCTATTACATCGTCAGCCTCATAGCCTTCTTTTTCAAGAACAGTTATGTTCATGGCATTTAAAACTTCTTTTATAACAGGCATTTGAGCAAAAAGCTCATCCGGCATTCCCTTTCTTTGTGCTTTGTACTGGGCATATTTTAAATGCCTGAATGTGGGTGCCTTAAGGTCAAAAGCCACAGCCACATAATCTGGGTTAATTGCATCAAGGTTTTTAAAAAAGATATTTAAAAAGCCGTATACGGCATTTGTAAAAACCCCGTCTTTGTTTGTAAGGAGTCTAATTCCGTAAAAGGCTCTGTTCATTATACTGTTTCCGTCAATTATTAAAAATCTCTTCAAAAAAAGACCTCCTTCCTATATTAAGTATTAAAATAGTCTATACCATAAATTACTCCGTAATTTACTCCTCTTTAAAGGAAATAACTTTATTGCAAGCGAAGCAATAAAGTTATTATATCCTAACTTTGCCACATAATCAACCCGTAAATTCTAAAAATGATTTAATTAAGAAGGATAAGGTGCATTTACAAATATTAACTTGAAGTGTATAACAAAATATGGTATATTAAAATCAGAACGTACCACATTACAAATAATTCTAGAATATACTTAGGTGGTGATAATTATAAACCGGAAATTTTTAAAAAGTGAGCTTATTTTTCTTATATGCTTGTTCATTTGCATATTATTAAGGATTTTTTCTTTTGAATTAGAGGGTGCAATTTCTTTATTTGGCGTTGTTTTATTTGTGTTGCCACTATGGTTAATACTTATTATTACAATGATAATTTGTTTGGCAGCAATCTTTTTTAAAA
>JAUZPY010000119.1 GCA_030705805.1 Bacillota bacterium
AACATCATCTAAAATATGAAGTCTTGCAACTCTGGTCTTTTCAAGGGCTGTTCTTATTATTTCAGGTGTAAGACCATCAATTTTAATATCTACCTGAATAGCTGTTATTCCTTCATGAGTACCTGCAACCTTGAAATCCATGTCTCCAAAGAAGTCTTCTAAGCCCTGTATATCCGTCATGGTTATAAATCTGTCGCCCTCTGTTATAAGGCCACAGGAAATACCTGCAACGGGAGCTTTTATAGGCACTCCGGCAGCCATAAGAGCAAGTGTGCTGGCACAAACGCTGCCCTGAGATGTTGAACCGTTTGAAGACAATACTTCAGATACAAGTCTTATAGCATAAGGGAACTCTTCCTCTGACGGAATTACGGGAAGCAGTGCCTTTTCTGCTAAAGCACCATGTCCGATTTCACGCCTTCCGGGTCCTCTTGAAGGCTTTGTTTCCCCAACACTATATGAGGGGAAATTATAATGATGAATATATCTCTTTGATTCGTCACCGTCTATACCGTCAAGCATCTGAACTTCACTTAATGTCGCAAGGGTAGCCACAGTAAGAACCTGTGTCTGACCTCTTGTAAACAGCGCTGATCCATGAACTCTGGGGAGAAGATCGATGTCACAGGACAAAGGTCTGATTTGTTCCATGCCACGTCCGTCAACTCTCTTGCCTTCATCCAAAAGCCATCTTCTAACAACATACTTTTCAAGCTTGTACATTGCTGTATCTAAAACAGCCTGTCCTTCAGATTCCGGATATTCTTCTGCAAACTTTTCATATACTTCTGATTTAACTACTGCAAGATTATCATCTCTTACAGTCTTATCATCTGTATTTAAAGCCCATTTTACTCTATCAATTGCAAATTCTTTTACTTTTTCAAAAAGTTCTTCGTCAACTTTAACGTGTTGATATTCAAACTTTGGCTTTCCGACTTTAGCTGCAACTTCTTCAATCCAAACACAGATTTTTTTAATTTCTTCGTGAGCCAGCGTTATTGCGTCCATCATTGTATCTTCATCAACACTGTCGGCTCCGCATTCTATCATATTAACCTTATTTTTAGTACCTGCAACTGTAAGCTTTAATATGCTTTTTTCTCTTTCTTCCTCTGTGGGATTAACAATAAGCTTTCCGTCTACAAGTCCAACGTTTACTCCGGCAATCGGACCACTGAAGGGGATATCGGAAATGCTGATTGCAAGAGATGCTCCAATTACGGCAGCAACCTCCGGCTGGCAATCCTGATCAACGGACATTACTGTTGTAATAACTGTAACATCGTTTCTTAAATCCTGTGGGAATAAAGGTCTTATCGGTCTGTCAATAGATCTTGAATTTAGTATGGCTCTTTCAGAGGGTCTAGATTCTCTCCTTATATAACTTCCCGGTATTTTTCCTACACTGTAAAGCTTTTCTTCATAGTCAACACTTAAAGGAAAGAAGTCTACCCCTTCTCTGGGTTTTGCAGATGCTGTTGCTGTACAAAGGACTACCGTGTCCCCATAGTGTACAAATGCAGATCCATTTGCCAGCTGTGCAAGCTCTCCAACTTCTACGCTAAAGGGTTTGCCGGCTACTGTTGTTTCAAATACTTGTTTCATAAATAAACCTCCTGTATTTTTTTGGCTGCCGGCATTTAGCATTTAAATCTGCACTTCCTAATGTATCAGGTTTTGCAAAAGGGAATGTACATCTAACTGCTAATAGCCATCAGCCTATTTTTCCATTTTAAAATGCCCGTTTTATATAAGAAAAAGGCGGCCTAAAATAATTCGACCGCCACTTGCTTACTATCTTCTCATGCCAAGCTTCTCAACGATAGCACGATATCTTTCAACGTCTACTTTTTCAAGGTAGTTAAGAAGATTTCTCCTATTACCAACCATTTTAAGAAGACCTCTCCTTGAATGGTGGTCTTTCTTATTAACCTTAAGATGCTCATTAAGATGATTAATTCTTTCGGTTAAAAGTGCGATCTGAACTTCAGGAGAACCGGTATCGCTTTCACTCTGGCGGTATGTCGCAATTATTTCTTGCTTCTTTTCTTTTAACATATGTTACACCTCCTAATTAAATCTCCTCAAAACAAAGCATAAGGCGGTGAACCCTTAAACCTTGTATTGGGATATATTCTAATAGAACCAAAACATATTTTACCACATAATACTAATCTTTGTCAAATATTTTTTTGGCACATATGAAATCTTTATCTATTTGTTTTATCAGCTCTTCTTTATTTTTAAATTTTATTTCGTCTCTTATATACTCTATCAAAGCTACTTCTATAGTTTTACCATATATCTCATTATTAAAATTGAAAATATTGGATTCTATCTTTATTCTTCCTGTATCCTCAACCGTGGGATTAACACCAATATTACTAACCCCATCATACCAAAGGTCATCTATTTTCAGTTTTGAGGCATAAACACCAAGTGGAGGAATTACCATTCCCTTTTCCGGGAAAATATTCGCTGTGGGATAACCTAATACTCTCCCGAGCTTTTTCCCGTGAGAAACCTTGCCCCGGTATGTAAATAGCCTGCCCAAAAATTTATTGGCTTTATAAAAGTTTCCCTTATTTATATAATCTCTTATGAGGCTACTTTTTACTGTCTCTCCATCCACCTTTATCTCCGGCATTATTTTAACCTCAAACCCATACTTTATGCCAAATTTTTTCAAGGCTTCAGCATCTCCCACACCTTTGGCTCCAAACCTGAAATCATAGCCTACAAATACTTTAATTGCTCCGATTTTGTCCTTTAAAATATCTTTAGCAAAACCTTCCGGAGACATTGAAAGATATTCACTTGTTGTGGGCTGCAGATATAAAATATCCACTCCCAATTCTTTTATGCAATCCTCTTTCTGCTTGTCAGACATTAATAATCCTAACGATTGTCCCATTACCACAGCGGGATGGGGTTTAAAGGTATATACAACAGAAGGATTATCTCCTTTTGAATTTATTGCTTCCTCAATCAATGCCTTATGAGCAAGATGTACTCCGTCAAAGTTTCCGATGCAGACGAATGAGCTGCCGATTTTTTCACCATCCGCCACTACCTTCATTAATCTTTTCCCCTTCCTTTAGTAAAAGCTTTTTATAAGCTTTAAGCCAAGCTTTCCATCAATATCCGTAAGATTGGAAACAGCTAAAAACTCGCCGCTTCCCGAATAAACACGATAATTTCCCGGTGCTGCTTCGCAGTAAGCAGCTACGCCGTTTCTTATAAGCTTCTCTTGCTTTTCCGTTACCACCATTTTAGGATAATCGAATAATTCATCCGTTGGAATCAAATAGGACAGCTTGTCCTGGGACTTTTCTAATTCTTCTAATGTTACAGCATTTTTGGTGGTGAAATTTCCGCTCCTAGTGCGGCGAAGCGCTGCCATATGTCCTCCACAGCCTAAAGCTTCACCTATATCCGCACACAAGGATCTTATATAGGTTCCCTTTGAACATTCAACATCCAGATATATCAATGAATCTTCCCTTTTTACTATATCCAATTTATAAATAGTTATGTCCCTTAGTTGCCTTTCAATCTCTATGCCCTGCCTCGCCAGCTGATATAACTTTTTCCCTCCAACTTTTATAGCAGAGTACATGGGGGGAAGCTGTTTTATTTCTCCCGTAAAAAGCTTTATTGCTTCACTTATATCATTATCGGTTATGCCTTCTGTGCTTTTACTTTCCAGCACTTTCCCCGAAGCATCCAAAGTATCGGTTGTAATGCCAAGCCTAAGCTCAGCCAAATATCCTTTTATTTCACCGCCGGTCATTATATCGGAAGCTTTAGTTGCGTTTCCTATGCAAACCGGAAGAACTCCTGTAGCATCAGGGTCAAGCGTACCTGTATGGCCGATTTTTTTAGTACCCAATATCCTGCGCATTTTTGCAACTACGTCATGGCTTGTAAAGCCTTTATCCTTATCTATGACAATGACGCCGTTCATTTTTCTGCCTCTTTTAAAGCTTGTACCAGTTTTTC
>JAUZPY010000012.1 GCA_030705805.1 Bacillota bacterium
CTTCCTGCAATATCAATGGCAACAGAATGCTTTTGGTACATGGCATATAGGGCATTAAAGTAGACGTTCCAACCGGGGTCATCTTCATACATCCTTATTTCCTGTCCTATTATTCCTTGTTCCTTTGCCACTGTTTCATCTGTGTAATATGGATGCATAGTATAGTCTAGTAAGGTCTCTAAATTTTCATAAAGGTGATCGGTTGCACTAAAAAGGTAAGCTGTCATAGTAAAGCCTGTAAAAGCATTTGCATTGGCGCCGTATTTTGAAAATTTATCAAAAACGTTGCTGCCGTCCTCCTGATCAAACATTTTATGCTCTAAATAATGGGCAATGCCGTCAGGCGTTTCGGTAATTTCCGTATCTTTTGGACCTTTAAAGCGGTTGTTTACCGAACCATACTTTGTCCCAAGGATAGCATAGCTCTTGGTAAAGCCTGTTTTAGGAAGGACAAATACTTTAAGTCCGCTTTTATGCGTGCTGGTATATAAAGTTTCCCTTATGTCAGGATAAAACTTTTTATTAAAAATCATTAATTGTCAGCTCCTTTCAGAAAATAAATGAGCTTAGGCTTAACAAGGGGACTGACTCTTGCTACATCTTCAAGAGTAACGGAGTCAATAGCTTTGATCGTTTCTTCAATGCTTTTAGGGGAGCCGGCTAAAAGCTGATTTAAATTAAAACTCAAAAAATCAGATACAGAGTCTGAAGCCGATTTTAAACTGTTAATAATACTGCTTTTTGCTGAATTTAATTCATCTATAGTTATGTTGCCTTTAAGCATTTCACCATGCTGAGCCAAAATTTCGTTTTTTGCCTCTTCAAAGTTTTTGCTTTCAATTCCCGCAGATACAATTATTAGGCCTTTTGCACGTTCAAAAACTGAGCTTGCATAATATGCTAAACTTAGTTTTTCGCGAACGTTCATAAATAATTTGGAATGTGCTCCTCCGCCGAAGATGCTGTTATAGACCATCATAGAAGGTAAATCTTTTGATTCAGATTCTATTTTACCCGTAACAAAACCGACACAAAGTTTTCCCTGGTTAACGTCCATATTCTCAGTTACAGTTCTGAGTTCTGATGGGATAGACGGCTTGGTTTCAGGCAAAGCAGAGCGGCGTTCGGGAAGGGATTTGCATAAGTCAATAATAGTTTGCTCTGCTGCAGTTTCATTAAAATTGCCGCAGACGATTATGTCAATAGAACTTTCTTTAATTAATTTACCGTAACGTGTAAAAAGAGACTCATTCGTTATTTTATCAATGTCTTGCACTCGTCCGTTTTCGGAAATTTCATAAGGCTCTCCTTTGCACATTTCCTGACGGCACCTTATTCCGGCATAAATTCGTTTATCGTTTTTCTCACTTTCAATTACGTTTCTTAAGTTTTGCTTTTCACCATCCACGTATTCCCTCTTAAAGCCCTGTATAGGATTGAATACCATCTCAAAAAGCAGTGATAAGCCTTTTTTGAAGCAGTCTGCTGAAGGAGCAAAACTTTCCGAAAGACCTGTAATAGTAAATGCAAGGACCTGGTTTTCACCCTTTTTTAAAACACTTTGATTTATAGCAGCGCCCATTAACATATCAAGAGCTTGATTTATTGCTCTTGCAGTGGAATATTTTGCGCTTCCTCTTTTTAAAACGGGAGGAATCAGCGCATTTTCTGTAGCAGTGTCCTTATTTAAAGGGGTATGAATAAATATTCCTGCCACATAAGTTTTAAATTTTTCATCGGATACAGGATAAAAATTAACTCCGTTTTTTATTAATATACTTTTCATTTTATGCCTCCAAAAGGTAATACATTTTTTTTATTTTATGCAATGTAACCAAAACTTGTTTTATTACATATTATGTCATGGGAGCGAAAGTTCCCGGCCTTCTTATGGAGAGTGGGGAAGCTCCCAAGAGGAGGAAATACTATGTTTTTCGGTAATGGCTGCGAATCCGGATTATGGATTTTTATAATTATAATCATAATCATTTTATTGTTTGGAGCAGCTAACTTTGGCTGTGACGACCATAGAGACTGTGGTCGAGGCTGCTGCTAATTTTTCTATATTGGATGCGGGGTCAAACCCCGCGTCCAACCTAAAATATGAAAGGAGAAAATAACATGTTCTTTAATAACGAGTGTGGCGGAGGATGCGGCTGCATCATCTGGGTTATTATCATAATCTTACTTATCAGCTGCTGCTGCGGTAACAACAATGGCTGTGGCAACAACGGTTGCTGCTAATCCCTTTTATTTAAATTTCCTTCTTTAAAGTGTAAGAGCCTCGGGTAAGCCACCCGGCGGCTCTTTATTTATATTACACCACGCTCTGACAGTTTTGACTTTAGGTTTTTAAGAGCCATGCTTCTATGGCTTATTTGATTTTTTTCATCGGCTGTTAATTCAGCAAAGGTCTTCTTTTTACTTTCTACATAAAATACAGGATCATATCCAAAGCCGCCGTTTCCTCTTCGTTCATTTAAAATTACGCCTTCGCAGTATCCTTCTGCACAAATTATATCCTCTTCGGATAAGGCGAGTGCAACAGCGCAGGTAAATCTGGCACGTCTGTCATTCTTTCCTTGCAGCTCTTTCATAAGCTTTTCTATTAAAAGATCTTGCTCCCCGTGGCCTCCGGCCCAACGGGCGGAATATATTCCGGGTGCACCGTTTAAAGCGTAGACCTCTAAACCTGAATCGTCCCCTACACTGGGCACTCCGGTTGCCCTATATGTTTCCTTGGCTTTTTTTATTGCGTTTTCAATAAAGGTGTGTCCGTCTTCATCAACCTCGACTTCAAAGCCGGCTTCTTTTAAACTCAGCACCTCAAATGGAGTGTCTTTTAAAACGGCTTTAAGTTCCAAAGCTTTGCCTTTGTTATTAGTTGCCATTAAAAGTTTCATTTTAACAGCTCCTCAAATTCTTCTCCCAACACTTTTTTCTGTGCGGCAAGCAGCTTTTTTATGGATTTCTCACCGAGCTTATATAATTCATCAAGCTCTTTTTTAGAGTAAGTGCCGTGTTCTGCCGCGCCTTGTATTTCAACTATATTAAGATTAGAGTCCATAACAAGGTTCATATCAACCCCTGCTATGCAGTCTTCAAGGTAACATAAATCAGCCATAATTTCACCGTCAACTATGCCAAGACTTATGGCAGCGATTTGGGCTTTTATAGGGTTTTCTTTTATTAACTTCTGATCCAATAGCTTTTTTACTGCCATGGCGCATGCAATAAATGCACCGGTAATAGATGCGGTTCTTGTACCTCCGTCGGCCTGAATAACATCACAATCTATTACAATTGTGCGCTCTCCGAGTTTATCCATATCAAAGCCGGCCCTGATACACCGCCCTATTAGTCTTTGAATTTCAGCTGCTCTGCCGTTTAATTTTAACTTTGAAATATCTCTGGGATTTCGATCCGCTGTAGCGCTGGGCAGCATGGAGTATTCAGCGGTAATAAATCCTGAACCTGTATCCTTTTTAAAGGGTGGTACTTTTTCATCTATGCTAGCCGTTACAATTACCTTTGTTTCACCGGTTTCAATAAGTACTGACCCTGCAGCATATTTTGTAAAATTTTTAGTTATTTTTAATGGTCTTAATTTTTCCGGACTTCGGTTGTCGATTCTCATTGTAATTATCTCCGTTTCTTCTAAAAAAATTATCTTTTGATAAATATTTTTACCCTATATTATTAAATTAATATATTATATTATAAATTACTCCGTAATTTACTTTTTTAATAAAGGAGATAACTTTCCGCGTCGCTTCGCTTGCGGTAAAGTTATTATATTATAAATTACTCCGTAATTTGATTATTTTTAGCGGAAATAACTTTCCGCTACACTTTGCCCTGAGTCAACCTTATTATACCATAATTGTAAGAAAAATGGAAGAATAATTTAACGTTTATGCATATAGAAATTTAGATATATAAACTTTTGTATTTTTTGCTTATATCAAACAAAAAGGGCAGTAATTTTACTTACCGCCTTGTTACTTGCTTTACTACATTTAGGAGAAAAGATGAAATACTCCCACAGCTATCAGTAAAATACCCGGAAGCAGTGAAAATCGTTTGCTGCTAATGGTAATTCTGCTTCCCAACAGAATTCCTGCAATAATAAACAAAGTATTAAAAAACGCTACAAAAGGCGCAAGTAGAATTGCCCCGGAGCCTGATGCAAAAGCAGCGGCCCCGGCAGCAGCAGAGTCTATTGAAAGAGCTGTTCCTATATAAAGGGCTTCAAAGCTGTCTATAATGTGTGACGAGTCGATATCGCCTTTTGCGGGTTCACGCATTATGGTAATTACAAGTTTTAACGGACGAACTCTTATACTTTTAGTTTCTGAGGGCTTAAGAAGAGATTCAAAGACCATAAAAAGACCGGCTAGAATGAAAACGGCTGCAGATATGTATGTACAGGTAGAAGAAGGTAAAAGCTCAAATAAACTTTGCCCAAAAAAAGCTGCTGCAGAAAAAATAAACAGCGACACAAAAAAAATCACCGCTCCCGAGGACCACGGAAGCTTTATTTTTTTTGCTCCAAAAGATAATCCTACAAAAAATGCATCCAGGGAAAGTGTAAAAAGGAGCACAGATATATATATCAAAAAAATCACCGCCTTTAATACAGTTTATGTGATAAGCGGCTTTTTGCTATCATAGCATAAGACAAAGGAGCTGATGAAATGAATTTACATATGTTAGGCGTAAAGGAGGCGGCGAAAAGCCTGGATAGCAGTGAAAAGAGCGGACTTACACAAATTGAAGCGGCAAGACGTCTAAACCTGCACGGAAAAAACCTTCTAAAAGCTAAAAAGAAAAAAGGTATTTTGCAAAAATTTATAGCCCAATTTTCGGATTTTATGATAATAGTCCTGCTTATCTCTGCAGCAATTTCCTTTGCAATGTCTTATATAAGCGGGGATTCGGATATTTTAGACCCAATTATTATTTTAGCAATTGTAGTAGTAAATGCGTGCCTTGGAGTATTTCAGGAGCAGAGGGCAGAAGCAGCTATTGAAAAACTTAAAAGCCTATCCAGCCCTAAGGCGGTCTGCATAAGAGAGGGAAAGAGAATTACGGTACCTTCGGAGCTTCTTACCGTCGGCGATTTAATTGAGCTAAGGGCAGGTGATATGATTCCTGCAGACTGCCGTTTAACCGAAGCGGTACATCTTACGGTAAGTGAAGCCGCATTAACGGGAGAATCTATGCAGACTGAAAAATCGGCTAAGGCTGTTGTCGGCGAATACACTTTGCTTCCGGACAGAATAAACTGTGTGTTTGGCTCAACCCTTGTTACAGGAGGCAGAGGAAAAGGATTGATTTACGCAGTTGGAATGGAGACACAGGTAGGGCAGGTTGCCAGATTGTTAGACGAGGAACCGGAGGAGTCAACACCTCTGCAGAAAAGACTTGCGAAAGCAGGTAAAAGTCTTGCTATGGCGGCTATTTTTGCCTGTGTAATCGTATTCTTTACAGGATTGCTCAGACATTACAGCCCCTTTTTTATGTTTATGACCTCTGTTTCCTTAGCTGTTGCAGCTATCCCTGAAGGGTTGCCGGCAATAGTAACGGTTATGCTTGCTTTAGGAGTAGGGCGAATGGCAAAGAAAAAGGCTGTCGTAAGGCATCTTACCGCTGTAGAGGCTCTTGGCAGCGCAACTGTCATATGCTCGGACAAGACCGGAACGCTTACGCAGAACAGCATGAAAGTAACAGAACTGTCCGGGCATCCCGAGGCTTTAAAATGGATGTGTGTCTGCTCTGATGCCACAGAAACCAGCGGAACCCCAACAGAAATTGCGGTAATAAAAAAGGGCGAAGCAGAAGGCATAAAAAAGGAAGAGCTGGACAAAATGTACAGCCGTATCGATGAAATACCTTTTGATTCGGACAGAAAGCGCATGACAGTACTGGTAACAGAAGGCAAAAACTACATAACAATTACAAAAGGCGCCTTTGATCCAATCATTGAGCTTTGTTCTGATATAGCATTTACGAGCGGTGAAGCAAAAATGACTGTGGCAGACAGAAGGCGCCTAGAAGCAGTCTGTGCATCCATGGCAAAAAAAGGGCTAAGAGTTTTGGCTGCAGCTTATAAAAAGGGAAACAGAAAAGAACTATCTGAAAAAGATATGACTTTTCTGGGCCTTGTTGCTATGGCGGACCCCTTAAGACCTGAATCAAAAGAAGCGGTAAGGCTCTGCAAAAAAGCAGGAATAGAAGTTATAATGATAACCGGAGACCATAAAGATACTGCTTTATCTATAGCAAGAGAACTGGGCATTGCAAAAGAAGGAGATAGGGCAATAACCGGGTTGGACTTAACAAATATGAACGATGAGGAATTAAAAGAGGCTCTTAAAAAAGCAAGGGTTTTTGCAAGGGTACTGCCGGAACACAAAGTGAGAATTGTAAAGGCTTTAAAAAGCTCCGGACATATTGTGGCAATGACAGGTGACGGAGTTAACGATGCGCCTGCACTTAAAGCTGCCGATATAGGCTGTGCTATGGGCAAAAGCGGTACAGATGTGGCTCGGGAAGCGTCTGATATGGTTTTAACAGATGATAATTTTGCAACTATAGTAGGGGCGATAAAAGAAGGCAGGGGCATATACGATAATATCAGAAAGGCAATACATTTCCTCCTATCTTCTAACATCGGAGAAATTCTTGTAATGCTGACAGGTATACTAACGGGTATGGGTATGCCTCTTTTGCCGATACAGCTTTTATGGGTAAATCTAATAACCGATTCGCTTCCCGCAATTGCTTTGGGACTCGATAAAAGCCATGATTCAATAATGGAAAAGCCTCCCAAGAAGCCCGGAGACGGCTTCTTTTCCGGAGGTTTGTGGTATGATATTTTGCTTGAAGGAGCTCTTATAGGAGCAATAAGTCTGGCAGCTTTTTCAGCAGGAATTAATAGAGTAGGGGGCAGTGTTGCCGCAGCAAGAACCATGGCTTTTTGTACTTTAAGTATATCACAGCTTGTACATGCCTTTGACGTGAGAAGTAAAAAAAGTGTATTTACATTAAAAGATGCTAACCTTTGGCTTTTAGGTGCTTGCTTTATAGGAACGCTTCTTCAATTGGCAGTAGTTATAATACCTGTACTCAATACTGTGTTTAAAACAGTGCCTCTGGAAAGTTCGGAGTGGGTTACAGTGGGATTTTTATGCTTTGTGCCCCTTTTTGTTACGGAAACAGAGAAAGCCTTGAGAAAACTCTCTAATAATTGACAAATGCGTAATCTTTATTATATAATAAAAGGTATAATAAGGAAGTGATAATGTGGTAAAACCTTATAGACTTACACCTGCCTATAAAGATGTAATTTGGGGAGGAAACAGTTTCAAAACCTTATATAATAGAGATATACCGACGAATACTACCGGCGAAGCCTTTGAAGCCTCTGTTGTTCCCGGATTTTTCAGCTCAGCGGAAGGAATTAGCTTCCCTGAACTTATCAAAGATGAAAAGTTGACAGGGACAGGAGGCTTTAATCTGCTTTTTAAGCTCATTGATGCAAGAGACAATCTATCGGTTCAGGTGCATCCTGATGATGAACTTGCAGCAAAGCTTGAAGGAGGCAGAGGCAAGACTGAATGTTGGTATGTTTTAAACGCCGGGGAGGGCTCCTTCCTTTATCTTGGCTTTGAGAAGGGTGTAACAAAGAAAGATTTCGAAAGAGCGGTATACCATGGAGGCATGGAGGAGTTGCTAGGGAAGACTTACGTGAAAAAAGGAGACTTTTTCTTTGTACCTTCAGGTACTGTTCATGCAATCGGAAAAGGTATTGTAATTGCGGAGCTGCAGCAGTCCTGCGATACTACCTACAGGGTATATGATTATAACAGGATTGATTCAAAGACCGGCAAGGAAAGGCAGCTGCATAAAGAAAAAGCCTTGATTGCAACAAATGTTACAGAGTATAAATCGGAGCCTATAGTAAATATTACAGAAAACAGGGAGCAGCTTGCTTCGTGCCCTTATTTCGAAATTGAAAGAATAAAATGCTTAAAAGAGCAGGAAAATACTAAGAATACATATGTGCTTTTGTTTTTTGTCGAAGGCAGTGCAAATATTATTTCAAGCAGCGGGGAAGTCTTGGCAAATGCCGGGGATACCTTCTTTATTCCGGCCTCATTAGGAAGCTTTACCATTGAGGGGCAGTGTATGTATTTGAGAATGCAGGAGGTATTTTAATGCAGGCGGCAATTTTTGATATGGACGGGACGCTTTTAGATACATTAAATACCATTGCATATTTTGCAAACAAGGCATTAAATAAATTTGGCTTTTTAGCCGCTCCCGTGCAAAATTATAGGCAATATGCAGGGAATGGGGCAATAAAACTCATAGAGCGTGCCATGAGCTATACAGGAAATTACACAAAAGAGCAGTTTAATGAGGTTTATTCATATTATGTTAAAATTTATGATGAAAACCCCTTATACCTTACAGCTCCATATGTGAACATACTTGAAATCTTAAGAGTGTTGAAGAAGGAGGGCTGCAAGGTAGGTATACTTTCAAATAAACCACATGCAGCCACATTAAGTATAGCCGAGAAGCTTATTGGTAAAAATTTATTTGATTTATGTATCGGAGCACGGGATAATTACCCGTTAAAGCCTGATCCGACAGTTGCTCTTGAGATGGTTAAGGAGCTTGGGGCAGACAAAGAAAAATCCTTTTTTGTGGGGGACACCTATGTGGATATTGCTACAGGAAAGGCTGCCGGGTTATATTCAATAGGAGTGCTATGGGGATTTCGTGATGAAAAGGAGCTTTTGGAGGCTGGGGCAGATATTATTATTTCCGACGCTCGGGAAATAGTTAAGATAAAGGATAGACTTAAAAATGATATTTTCTGATTTAGCAATTAATGAAAAAAACCCCAAATGGGGAGCTTGCATAAAAAGGGAAGAGCCTCTTTACACCAGAGAAGGCGACATTAGAACTGAGTTTGGGCGGGATTACACCAGAATTATACATTGTACCGCATACAGAAGGCTAAAGCATAAGACACAAGTGTTTTTTTCGCCTAAAAGTGACCACATATGTACACGTATTGAACACGTGGGTCATGTGGAATCGGTAAGCTATACTATAGCCAGCTATCTGGGGTTAAATACCGAACTCACAAAAGCGATTTCAGTGGGACATGATTTAGGACATGCCCCTTTTGGACACGCAGGAGAAAGCATTTTAAACAGTATTGCTAAAGATAATGGGCTTGAAGGTTTTTGGCACGAGCAAAACGGACTTCATATGGTAGATGAGATAGAGCTTTTGGAGGACAATAATAATTACAGGAAAAATTTAGATCTTACCTATGCTGTGAGAGACGGCATAATTTCACATTGCGGTGAAATAGATGAAAATAATTTGTTTCCAAGAGATGAGGCTGTGAACTTAAACCGGTTTAAAAAGGCCTCAGACTTTGCTCCATTTACCTGGGAAGGGTGCATAGTTAAAATAGCGGACAAGATATCTTACTTAGGGCGTGATTTAGAAGATGCTTTAAGTTTAAAGATTCTGACCAAATCACAGATTCAAGAGCTGCTTGGTATTTTTAAAGCGGAAGCGAAGCTAAAAGATATCAGTATTGAAAAAATAAACAATACTGTGCTTATATATAATTTTATTGCGGATGTATGCAAAAACAGCTCTCCTGAAAACGGGATAGCCTTATCCAATGATCACCTTTATTTAATGAATCTTATTAAGAAATTTAACTATGAAAATATTTATAACCACTACCGTTTAAATGGATATAAGGATTTTGCCGATTTGGCCCTTCACAGCGTATTTAAAACACTGCTTTTAGCGTATAAGGGAGATAAAACGGCTGTGGAAATTAAAAAAATGTCAGAGTATTATCCTTTCGTTACAAGCTTTTTGCATTGGATAGAGCAGTACTGGGACTTAGATAGGGGAAATCAGCAGGAACGCCTTAAAAATAAGATTGTTTACAAGGTTTCTGCTAATAAGCTTGATTATGTTAAGGGCATTATTGATTATATATCCGGGATGAGTGACCAGTATGCAGAGCAGGTGTATAGGGAAATAATTAATTTTTAGAGGTATTATGATAAAAATAAACAGTGCTGTTATAGTTGAAGGAAACTATGATAAAATAAGGCTGTCAAAAATAGTTGATGCCAATATTATTGCAACAGGCGGATTCCGCATTTTCAGAGACGAAAAAATGCGTCTTTTAATTCGTACCCTTGCAAAGAAAACCGGTATAATAATTTTAACTGATTCTGACCGTGCGGGTTTTGTAATCAGAAATCATATAAAAAGCTTTGTATCAGAGGGAGAGATAAAAAATGTATACATCCCTGATATCCGAGGCAAAGAAAGAAGAAAAGACAAGCCAAGCAAGGAGGGGCTTCTTGGTGTAGAAGGCATGCCCTGTGACTTACTTTTTGATTTGCTGATGCAGGCAGACAAAGAAGAGATAAAAGGGGCCCAGGAGATTAGCTATACGGAATTCTATAGTGATGGATATGCCGGAGGAAAAAATAGCAGAGCTATGCGTAATATGCTGTGCTGCGAGATAGGTCTTCCGGAGCGGCTATCATGCAAAGAACTTTTAAGGCTGATAAATTCTTTAATTAGCAGAGAAGAATATTTAGAAATATCCTCCAGAATAAAAAGTGGAAATGAGAAGAAAATAATAAAAAATTATTGACAAAGCAAAATCTTTATGTTAATATATCTAATGTTGCAAATGAATAATGCGCTATTAGCTCAGTTGGCAGAGCACCTGACTCTTAATCAGGGTGTCCGGGGTTCGAGCCCCCGATAACGCACCAATAAAAAACCCCTAGAGCTGTAAGGCTTTGGGGGTTTTCTTTCTTAAAATTCTCCATTATTTCAAAAAGCAAAATGCTGATAAAATTCAAATAAACGTACCTTTTTGTCGTCAAATAGTCGTCAAACGTTCAAAAATTTAAGTCCTTTCTCAAGGACTCTGCATTGCTGTGGACATATAGCCTTGATGTTATTTCTATGTTTGCATGACCTAAAAATTTTGAAACAGCGTAAATATTTTTTGTGTCTTGATAAAGAAGCGTTCCACAAGTATGCCTTAATTCGTGTGGGGTTAACTTCGGAATGTCGGGGTAAGCCTTCTAATCCCAGATCATACGCTTCTGTCAACAGCTGTTCGTACATGTTTTTCCTCCGTGAAATAACTACTTTTCCTTTTTGCGTTCCTTGACAAATTCAATAAAATGCTTTATTTCCATCAGTTCTTCCTCTGTAAATTTTTCCCCATTAAAGTGTGCTGCCAGTGTATCGGAAACGCTTGCTTCGATTTGAACATCTTCGTCACTCATTAAAAACTCAATGGGAACCCCCAGTACTCTAGCAAGCGTTATTACGTGGTTTCTTCTCATATCTTTTATATTTCCGACTTCCCATCTACTAACGGTGCTATTTGCTACACCCAATGCCCTCGCAACATCTTCCAGCCTTAAATTAAGTTCTATCCTTCTGCTTTTAATTTTTGCTCCTATATCCACTATTATCACCTCTCTTTCTTTAGGTCAGTATAATATATTATTTCCAAAAACGCAATGACTGCTGTTTTGACAACTTTTTGACTACTATATAAATTAAGGAACAGATTGCCTTAATTCTATAAAGATAACTTTAAAAATATATTTTTAACAAAAATAATTATATAGTATATTTTTTATTGACATGTTTCAACAGAAAATATACTATATATACATACATTAATTACTAAATTATAAAAAAATAAGGGAATAAGTTCTAATTTAGATAATAAACTCCAAAACGCCACTAATATGAGGTAAAACGCTCGAATAGGCAGAAATTTTACTAACATATTATTGGTAGATTTTACTTAATATTGGATAGAATAGAAAAAGGAAATAAACTTTAATAAACAGTCCCCAAATTGAATATAAAATTATGAAGAATCCTTTAAAAACCTTTTGAAAGCTGATTTTAATACTGGTTAGAAGTAAAAATTAAATTAGTTAACTAAGGGATTTATAATAAAATTATAGAAAGGGTTGTTAAAATGGCTAAAATTATTATGGGGGTTCAATTACAGCAAAGAATTGAAACTGCGACAGATGTACAGGATTTACTAACTAAGTACGGGTGTTACATTAAGACCAGATTGGGCATGCATCAACAATCAGAAGATGCTTGCAGTGAGAAAGGACTTATTATACTTGAATTTGTAGACAAGGCTGATAAAGAGGCTTATGAATTTGAAACCGAGATATCCAAAATTGACAATGTCGTGGTACAGAAAATGGAATTTTAAAACAATTTCTAACTTTCTTTATTTTGACGCAAAGAGCGAATTATTAGCGGAACAAAGCATAATAAAAGCAGTCTTTCGGTTCACACTGAACCTAAAGGCTGCTTTTTGATTTTAACAACTGTTTTTCCGGAAGGATGAGACATTCTGAAAACTTTATTTCGGAGTTTTAAGCATTTTTGCGTTTTTCTGTTGATGCAAAATATGTACCTATAATCATAATTGATAATGCAATTATAAATGTTATAGATGGAATTTCTTTAAAAATAACAAGGGATAATGCTGTTCCCGCAAAGGGGGCAACGGCATAATAAGTACTGGTTTTTGCAGCCCCTAAATAGCGCTGAGCATAAACATAAAAAAATATGCTTAATCCATAAGATACAAAACCTAAAAGCAGCGCACACACGATATAAAACATATTAGTTATTCTCTGCCCGAGTGCCAGAGCAATTAAAACGGAGAAAAAGCCTGAAAAGAATCCCTTTATAACAACTATCTGCAGGGGATTTTTAACGGACAGCTTTTTTGTGCAGTTATTTTCAAACCCCCAACATATGCAGGCAAGCAATACAAATAGGGAGCCGATTGAAAAGGACAGGCTGGAAATATCCTCAAAGGATAGTATCAAACTTGATAATGTTACTAACCCTATGGCAGAGCACAGCCTTTTGGTTATTGATTCTTTAAATGCATAAAAAGCAATTAAAGAAGTGGCTGCAATTTCAAAATTATTTAAAAGGGATGCATTAGCTGCTGTTGTTTTTGTAAGGCCATACATAAGGCACATAGGTGCAGCAATATCCAAAAGCACCATGCCGATTATATACGGAAGGTCGGATTTTGTTAAAGGGCTTTCTTGATTGCCCTTCTTAAAAGTTTTCTGTATAATACCTGTAATAAGCAGCCCCACACCTGCACCGAGATATAAAAGACCTCCCATCATTGCAGAAGGTACGGTTCTTAAAAGTATTTTTGAAACGGGCGAATTTAAAGAATAAAGCAACGCCGCAAGTAGTGCGTAAGCTGTTGCTTTCCTATATCTTTCAGTCATATTTTATCTGGTTCCTTTATAATAATGTATACATCAATATTTAAATAATATAATAATATTATATACTTCATAATTTTAGAGGAAATAACTTTCCGCTTTTCTTTGCTCATCGGCAAAGTTATTATAGTATATTACCCATGAACTTTCAATAGTTAGGGCATATAAATTAATTATTTTGACAAAAACTATTGACAAGATTACGTATGTTTGATATTATATCATGTATATTAATATGGGCAAACCCGGTGAAAGCTGGGGACGCAAAGCTTAGTGTCTGTTGTACTACTACTATGATTGACTGGCTGCACAATTGGTTAATACCATTCGTGCGGTTTTTTTGTTTTTTATAGGCAAATTTCTTTATTGGAGAGGTTTTATGATAGCAAAATTAATAATATTTTTTCTTTGCTCATCAGGTATATCTATTTCGGTACTTGTGGCAGCAAATGTAATTAATAATCGCTTTGGATATTCAATTAAAAAGGGAGCGCTTCTGACAGCGCTTTGGCTTGGTTTAGTGTGCTTTTTGCTAAATTATTATAGTCTGACATTAGATGGAATACCTGTAATATGTTCTAAAGTAATATTGCTGATGTACATTGCCGTAAGCTGTGACATAAGAACCTTAGCAATTTTCGCTCCACTGTATATAGTTTCTGTTGCTGTATCTCCTTTCTCATTGATAATCGGAGTTATGTCTATGGCTTTTTGCATAATAATCCCTGCAATATGTAAAAACAAGCTGTTAGCAGTATTCGCTGTTGTATACAGCATAATGCCGTTATCGCTGTCTGAAGTATTAGCTTATAAATATATACCTGCATATGACTCTAAGCAGCTGTGGGCTATAGGAATAGGAATACAACTTTTTTTAACATTACAAGGAGTTGTTCTCTGGGTTTTGAGAAATACGGTTTTTGTGTCTTTGTTAACAGAATATGCTATGCATATAACAGGAAAACTTTATGGAATTTATTGTTTTGAAGTTAACGATAAGAACAATACGGTAGTTGTAAGTAAGGCAATGGCAGACCGTTTCGAATTTCCTGATGTCAAGATGTCCTGTGACGAATTTCGAAAAATACTAAATAATGCAACAGATTCAAAGGTTGAAGCTTTTAATGAAAATAACAAGAATTCCTTTTTTGTAACGCCTGTAACTTATGCAGTACACTATATAAAGTATTCATGCATGAGAGGCATAAACAAAAAACATATCGGATATATAAGCGATATAACAGGCATGGTTCCTAGATATGAAATGCTTTATCGCTCTGCGCAGAAGGATTTTCAGACAGGACTTTTAACATATAAAAATCTTACAAGTTATCTTTTAAATATATCCAAGGAGAATAAAGGAAAAGTCCTTTGCGTAACTGTAATACCTGTATTAAATATTACGGGACACTCTGAATACAATGAAGAGTTTGAGCTTCAGTGTGATAAAATACTGATTGATATATTAAAAACATTTGACAACAGTGAGCTGTTTTATGTATCTAAGGGCCAATACATTTTTGTGGTGAATAATATTTACAATCAAAGTACATTTGATGAAATAAGTTATGAAATAAAATTGTTAGCCGGTGACACTTATCTTGTTGGAGATACGACCGTAAAATTTGAAACAAAACTTGGCTTTTTCAGCGAAAATGCTAATGCAATTAACAGCTTTGAAGATAGCAAGGAAGTATTGGAAAAGTTGATGTTCTGCATTATGAGGCAAAAGTGCTCTGCTGGAGGAAACATATATAGTTTTTCGTCTTGTGAGTATAAAGATTATTTAGACTGCTTACTGAGAATAAGATATCTGCCGATAATTTTTAAGGAAGAAAAACTTAGAATTGTATTTCAGCCAATTATATCTTTAACAAGCGGAAAGGCTGAAATGTGTGAGGTTTTGGTTAGGGCAGACCATGAAGCTTATAGAAATACAAGAACTCTCGTTAATGATTGCATAAGAGAGGGGCTTGATGTGGAACTTGATAAGATTGTTTATAAAAAGCTTAGAAAATGCTTGGAATCGGGAATTATACCTGCTTTGAATTATTCAGTTAATATAAACGGAAACACGCCGGTAGGAGAGGATGCTATAGAAACAGCCAAAATACTTAAAAATGCGGGATATAATTTATACCTTGAAATGGTAGAGCATATGAGAGTACCTGAAAACATATTGAAAGACAGAATGCTTAAGGCAAGACAAAATGATATAAAGCTTGCGGCAGATGATTATGGACAAAACACCTCGACTCTTGAAACGTTGTATAAAACTGATTTTGATATATTGAAGATACCTATGGATTTTATAGTGGATATCGACAGCAGTAAAAAGAAGAGAATGTTTGTATCAAACATTCTTCATTACTGCAAGGAATCCGGAATAAAATGTGTTGCCGAAGGTGTAGAGAGAGCGGGAGAGCTTTATACACTCATGGATTTAGGCGTGGATTATGTTCAGGGATATTATTTTTCAAAGCCTCAGGATATAGTGCCGGAAACCGGTAAAATATTTTTTAATGCAAGTTCGTCAAAAGCAAATTAAAGATTAATATTTTTATAAAACTAAAGTTTTTATAAATTTCTGATAAAATTTTAAAAATACTGCTTGACTATATAAAGATACTATTTTAAAATGTAGAGAGAACAACTCCGAAATACCAAATTTTACATAACGGGATTTGTTCAAAATTATAGTATAATATATTGGGGTATAAATAAAAAATATGCGTTACAGATAATGGGGATTATAACGCAGTATATCAGGGATTTTAGTACACTAGAGATTAAGTACATACCATTTTGCATTATTTAGATTGACAAGACAACTTTGGAAAGGTGAAGTGTATGGACAGATTTGATTCGGGCTTTAGTATTATAGATAATATTGAAGTTTTTGACAATGGGCTTACAGGGGAAGAACTTGAGACTATTAAAAAAATCTTTGATCGGAATCCGGTACCGGTTGCATTGCTGCGGGTAGAAAAGGGTAAGTATAACTGCATTTATAGGAATAGGAAAATGGAAGAAATTTATGATGTATTTGCGGATATATCTGAAGATCTTGCAAAAAACCTTGAGGATGCTGCGCTTAAAGAAAAGTCCTATACATTAAGCAGGTATTCGGTAGCTAAGGACAAGCATTTGGAAGTTTTCCTTTACCCCTATAAGAAAGGCTATTGCGGGTGCATGCTTAATGACGTAACAGATTTTCAGTCTGAGCAAATTAGGACGAAGGAGTATTTAAGAGCCCAAATGGAGCGGCAGACTAAGTATTACTGGCAGACTATTGACCTTATGAGCGCTCTTATTGAACACCGCAGTAACGAAAGCGGAGTGCATGTTGCTAAAATTAAGTATTATACCAGGTGCCTCTTGGAAAACCTCGCCAATATGTATCCGGATCTTAAAATTGACAGAGATGACATTGAAGATATAGTTAAGCTTTCACCGCTTCATGATATAGGCAAAATCGGGATACCTGACTGTATTCTGCTAAAGCCCGGAAAGCTTAGCATGGAAGAGTTTGAAGTGATGAAAAAGCATACTGTTATTGGTGCACAGATTTCAAGGTCACTTCCTTATGTTGATAATGACAGAAGAAGAGTTTACGCTTATGAAATTTGTAAATATCATCATGAAAGATTTGACGGAAAAGGATATCCTGAGGGTCTTTCCGGTAGGGAAATACCTTTATGCGCTCAAGTAGTGGGGTTGGCGGATGCATATGAAGCGCTTACAAGCAAAAGAGTATATAAAGAAGCATATTCCCATGAAAAAAGCATGAAGATGCTAGTAAATGGAGAATGTGGCACATTTAGTCAAAGGCTTATTAAATGTTTAATGAAAGTCTCAGAACAGTTTGAAGCAATAAGATCACATTTTTAATAAAAATAAAACCCTTACCCATTAGGATGAAGGAAAAATCTTTTTTCTCTTCCTTTTAGGTAAGGGCTTTATTTTGCTTAAAATTATAATAAGAGCTCTTTTGCTGTTTTATAATCTATATTTAATATTGCTTGTGATAATTTAGCAAAAAGCGTGTGCTTTAGCTCTTTTAATAAATTATCAAACGGACTGCCTAAAGACATACCGGGCACTTCTGCCGAAAGTACAATCAACGGCTAAGGCAGTAATTCTAGTCATTTTTTTGTTGTCGATTTGTTCCATTATTCTCCTAACAGTCTACGTGAACTTTAATTACTGAAGCAATCTCTTCCGGACAGCTTTGTTTAACAGCATTAATAACGTTGGACCTGATTTGCTCAGGGGTAATATCAAACACAAGGGCAATTAATTGTGATGAACCATTTTTACTTACTGCACCAATGTTTTTAAGTTTTATTACAAATTCCTGCATAATTGTGTCCAGGACATCCTCTCGCTTATTATTGGGCACAGCGTCCGCAGATACAACTATCACATGAGTTAAAGGACCTCCTTTTTCAGCCAAAATACATGAAAATTGATATATTGCCTGTAATTCCCCGAATTTAACAACAATGGTTTTGGTTTCATCATACCTTCCTTTTAAAAGCTCATGTGTCCAGTTATCGTAGCAGTAGTTGTAGTTAGCATTATCCAATGAATCAGCAAAACAAAGGGTTCCTTTACCTCTGCTTTTAGCTTCCTGGAGAGCGTAATCTGCCATGTTGAAGGCCTCTTCAAAACGGCTTCCGTCCATAGGCATAATAGCAATGCCTATTGATACGCTGGCAAATGCGGAACCTTCCCTCATTTTAAAGGAAGTTTCCGCATTTTGCAGTATTTTTGCAGCTACATGCTCTACTTGTTCTTTGTCGATAATGCCTGGCATAAACAAGCAAAATTCGTCCCCGCCTATCCTGCTTTTAATAATTTCCCTACTTAGATTATGCTGTAGGAAAAAAGCGAAGGTTTTTAAAAGACTATCCCCGGTCTGATGCCCGTAAATATCATTTACTCTTTTGAACCCATCGATGTCTAACATTAACAAGGTGCCGTTTTTTCCTTCTACTGTGATATGCTGATTTACTGCTGCAGAAATGTATTTTCGTTTCCAAAGGCCTGTAAGCTCATCCTTCATAGCTTCAATTCGGGCCTGCTCAGCTTCTATCTTTACTTGCTCAAATTTTGAGGCTATTTCTCTGTTATTTATTCCATGTAAAATGTGCATTTCCACCCGCTGGAGCAATGATTCTCGCCTGATGGGCTTGGTTATAAAGTCAGTTGCACCAAGCTGAAGTGCCCTTATTTCGCTTTCGGGATTTAAATCTGCGGTAAGAAAGATAATAGGAATTCCATATAAAGACGGTATTTTATTGATTTGTTCCAAGAGAATGAACCCGTCCATCTTAGGCATATTTATGTCAATAATTATTAGGTCGGGAATGTGTGTATCCAGATACTGAAGCGCTGTAGCGCCGTCAGAAATCAGGCGCACATCATAATACTCTTCCGGCATGCTCTTGATGTACCTTAAGGTTTCCGCTTTATTATATACAACCAATATGTTTTTCTTAGAGCCCATACAGCCTCCTTTCCGGCAAATTAATTCATATAAAATCGGCCGATAGTTTTAGAAGTAGTTGTAATTAAATGGTAAATTTTCTATTATTTTCTATATTATCACACTTTTTTTATGATTTCAATGGCATATAACAAAAAACATTTCAAAATATGACCTGTTGTTTTGTTTATTTTGCATTAACTTCTTATAAATCCAAATTTATTACGGGATGTTAAAATTGTCCAAATTTATTCTTGGAATATTATATTTTATATATATTATATAAATTACAAATTAATATTATTTTAATTAGGGCATTGACTTACTAAAAAATTAAAATTATAATTAAATATATTTAAAAGAATAGGAAGAATTAGTATGTCAGGTTTTTTTGGTCACTTAAGAACAGTAAATAGACATAGAAGACAGGTACGAAAAAACTGCTTTCGTGCGGGTTTGATTTGGCAAGGGTTAACCCATGACCTGTCAAAATATTCTCCGTCAGAATTTATTACGGGAGCTAAATATTATCAGGGCTCCAGAAGCCCGAATGAGCGGGAGAGGGAAATTTTTGGAGCGTCTAAGGCATGGATGCACCATAAGGGAAGAAATAAGCATCATTTTGAATATTGGATTGACATTAATCCAAACACTAAAAATTATGAGCCTGTAAGGATGCCGATAAAATATGTAGGAGAAATGTTTTGCGATAGGGTAGCTGCCTCAAAAATTTATTATGGCAGTAATTATACCGATGCAACCCCCCTTGCATATTATTCCCGAGGGCAAGACAGAACAAGACTACATAAGGAAACACGGGAAATTTTGGAGGACCTTTTGAACACATTGGCAAATGAAGGGGAAACTGCCGTGTTCGAAAAACTTAAGAAGCTTATTAAGGAGGATAAAAAATGTATAAAGAAAAAGCACTGAAATATTTTAACGAAGGATGCAATTGTGCTCAATCTGTTTTTGCAGCTTTTGCTACAGAATACGGAATGGATGAGAAAGAAGCAATGCGTCTTGCATCAAGCTTTGGCGGGGGAATGGGGCAAATGAGAGAAGTTTGCGGTGCGATGAGCGGTGCCCTTATGGCTTTGGGACTTATTGAAGGCTATGATGACTTTGACCCGAACAAAAAAATAAACCACTATCAAAATGTTAGAGCTATTGCTGATAAATTTAAAGAAAAAAATGAAAGCATTATTTGCCGGGAACTGCTTAGTAAGGCCGGGGATAATAAAACTCCGACAGGACATAACCAAGCCTGTGTTGACTTTGTATGTAATGCATGTGATATCCTCCAGGAGCATTTAAATGAAAAGTAAAATGAAATTCATTTTGGGTCTTTTGATGGCACTATTTGGATTCATATATATTATTTTAGCTTTAAAAAATCCAGGATTTTTTTTGCCTTTAAAAAAGGGCACCACATATGTAATTTACGGTGGTTATATATATACAACAATCAGGCTTTTGATACAAAACAGAATTAAAGGGGTAAAAGGCAAAAAAATAATTATTGTCGGCGGCGGAATTTCAGGTTTAATCTCAGGAATATACGCAAGGAAAGCCGGATTTGATGTAGAAATATTTGAAAAAAATCCCGTAGCAGGCGGAGAGTGTACTGGATGGGATAGAGGACCTTACCATATAGATAACTGTATCCATTGGCTTATGGGGACTAAACAGGGCAGCGACCTAAATAAAATATGGAATACGGTCGGAGCTTTGGATAATGTTAAGGTACTATCTTTTGACAGAATGTACACATCCAAGTTAAACGGAAAAAGCATAACTCTTTATCAGGATGCTGATAGGACTGAAAGGGAACTTATAGAACTTTCGCCTGAGGATGAAGAAGAAATAAAGAAATTAATAAACAATGTAAAAAAAGCAGAAAACGTAATGATACCGGCAAATAAGCCTACAGATTTTTGGGGTCTTTTTGATTTAATTAAAATGGGAAAAGACATGAAAGTGACTTTTTCGTTATTCAAAGAATACTCAGGGCAGGATACAAAAGACTTAATGAACCGTTTTAAGCATCCTTTAATTAAATGCATGATTTCAGACTTTTGCACGAGAGAGTCGTTGGGGCGATCTTTTCCGATAGCTTATGGAAACTTTGTTTCCGGTGACGGTGGGATACCACAAGGCGGATCAAGGAAAATGGCCGAGAGAATGGAAGAAAGACTTAAAGCCTTAGGGGGAACAATATTTAAAGACTCACAGGTTGAAAAGATAGAAATTAAAGACAAAAAAGGGACAGGCATTATTATGTCCGATGGTTCTTTCCACAGCGCAGATTATATAATTTGTGCGTGCGATACAGACTGGACCTTTAATCATCTTTTAGGCAAGGAGTATATGAGCAATCTGTTTCGTGAAGTTTATAATAACAGGGAAGCTTATCCGGTGTACGGCATGTTTCAGGCAGCTTTTGCAGTAGATGGAGATTTGACTCTTGACAGTGAAACGATTCTTGACTTTGACAAGCCTGAAGAATGGATGTCAGACCGTCTGACAGTTAAGACATACCAATATGAACCATCCTTTGCACCTTCCGGAAAGCAGATTTTGCAAGTACTGCTTGGAATGGAAGAGAAAGCTTATGAGTATTGGGAGGAATTATATAAAAACAAGGAAGCATATAAAGCAAAGAAAATAGAATTTGCGAAGGTTATCTGCCAAAGAATAACAGATGAGTATCCGCAGTTTGAAGGAAAACTTGAGCTTCTTGATACATGGACGCCAATGACCTATAAGCGTTACTGCAATGCGTATAAAGGATATAATCAAGCCTTTGTGATAACTAAAAAAAGCAGAAAAAACCCTTACCCATCACCGTATATAAAAAATCTCTCCAATGTGATTTTATCAGGGCAGTGGGTAAGCCCTCCAGGAGGGCTTCCGGGAGCGGCAATTACAGGGAAGTTTGCTGTGCAGAGAATTCTGAAAAAAGAAAAGCAGGATGTAGACATATAAAAATAAAAAGCTTTCTAAAAAGCTGTTATAACTTCCTTAAACGTTTATATAATTATAGTATTTTTTTGATGCCCTGCAATTAGAGTCTTCACTTAAAATAGTACAATTTTGACATAATACGAGAATTTTAAGCCCTTGACACAAGGACTAAAAAATGTTATATTCAATAATATAATTTTTTAGGAGGATCAGATATGAAAAAAACATCAGCGCTGCTTTTAGCAACAGTTCTCTGCATAAGCCTTACTGCCTGCTCCGGAGTGAAAAAGGAAAAGGTTGTTAACGACAAAGGGGAAAAAATTACGGTTACATATGTTACAAAGGCAACTCCTTCAAAATTTGAACCTTTTGAGAAAGCCTTAAAAGAAAAGGGCTACACTTTTACATCAAAAGATAAAGATGCAACTATAATTTCAGGTGCTGTTAAGAGCAAAATGTATATTTTAAACGATAACCGCAGTATTGAAATATATCAGTTTGACATTAATTCTGAAGCTTATAAAGAAGCTGTTATAGCAAACAAGATTCATATGAGTTATGGCGAAAAAGGCGTGGACCTTAATACTGTATTTAATGATGAGTATGCTATAATACCTGCAAATGACAAGGAGCTTACCGGGATTTTTTCAAGCCTTGAATAAATACAATGAGCGCCTTTAAGGGGCGCTTTTTTGTTTAAATGACACTTTATTTTTTGAATAAAATGGGTTATAATTAGTTAGGCATAAGGGAGTAGAACTAAAATATATAATGAGGTGTTATAATGAATTTTAAAAAATTGGAAGATTTTTTAAATTACATAACACAGTGGAGAATACCCGGCTGTGATATGGCGGTGTATTACAAAGGTGGTATAGTATTTAGGCACATGTCAGGCTACCGAGATAAGGAAAACAAAATACCCATGGATGGCAGTGAGCTGTTTAATATATACTCCGCCAGTAAGGTAATAACCTGCGCTACTGCACTTACGCTTTTAGAACAGGGAAAATTTCTTTTGACTGATCCCTTGTACGAATATATACCGGAATTTAAAGATGTTATGGTTAAAAGGGGAAAAGAACTGATAAAGCCTGAAAGGCCTATAGAGATAAGGCACCTTTTCTCCATGAGTGCGGGACTGGATTATGATATTAACATGCCTTCAATCCTAGAAGTAAAAGAAAAGACAAAGGGAAGATGCCCCACACTTGAGACCGTTAAAGCAATGGCAAAAAAATCTCTTTTATTTGAGCCTGGAGCTCACTGGAACTACAGCCTTTGCCATGATGTGCTCGGAGGGCTTATTGAAGTAATCTCCGGAAAAACCTTTGGAGAATATCTTAATGAAGCCATATTAGAACCCCTCAATATGAAAAATACGGGTTTTGGCGTTAATGATGAAATATTCAACCGAATGGCAAAGCAATATAGGTTTATAGATGAGAAGAACGATACCGAACTTATTCCTGCCCAAAATGTAGTGTATAGACTTGGGACAGAGTATGAAAGCGGCGGGGCAGGGTTATATTCCAGTGTGGAAGATTATATGAAGTTTGCATCGAGCCTTGCTTGCTACGGAAAATACGGAAATACTCAAGTGTTAAGCCGGGCTGCAATTGATCTGATGCGCGAAAATCAGCTTGATGAACAGGGACTTAGAGATTTTATATGGCCTCAGCTTACAGGATACGGATACGGACTTGGAGTTCGCACAATGATGGACAGGTCTAAGGGTGCCCTATCTCCAATCGGTGAATTCGGCTGGTGCGGAGCTGCAGGCTGTTATGTCCTCATTGACCCATTAAATAATCTGGCAGTATTCTATGCCCAGCATCTTTTGAATAACCAGGAGGCTTTTGTTCATCCGAGGCTTAGAAATATAGTGTACGCATGTCTTGACGCAGAATAGAAATGAAAAGTTGTTGATTTTTCCGGCTTTCTTGCTTCATATGACGGTATGGAATTTGAAATTTAATATTTAATATAACTAATAAAGGCTCTAATATATTGAGGGTTTTTATTTTAGCGAGGTAAATATTTATGAAATTTAAAGCAGCTTTATTTGATGAGAGTATGCTAAACCGTACTATTATTCGAATAGCACACCAAATAATTGAAAAAAATGAGAGTGCCCAAAATTTGTGTCTTGTAGGAATTAAGACAAGGGGTGTGCCAATTGCACAGCGGCTTGCAAAGTGTATATATGAAATAGAAGGCAGAAATATAAATGTAGGAAGTCTTGATATTACATTTTATCGCGATGACTTAACTATTAAAGAAAAAGACCCTGTTGTAAAAGGAGAAAATTTGCCCTTTTCGGTAGAGGATAAGAATGTTGTTTTAGTCGATGATGTAATTTATACAGGCAGAACTGCAAGAGCGGCTATGGACGCTCTTATCTCCTGCGGAAGACCGGCCACAATTCAGCTAGCCGTTTTAGTGGACAGAGGACACAGAGAACTTCCTATTAGAGCCGACTTTGTGGGAAAGAATATTCCAACCTCAAAAAGTGAAGTGATACATGTACGTTTAAAGGAAACCGACGGAGAAGATATTATTGAGCTTTATGAAAAGGAATAATTTTTACCTTGGATGTATACTATTCTCCATCTAAAAACTTTTCAGATGGAATAGTATCAGCTGTATTTTTACGTATGAGTAGGTGATAACTTTGAGAAAACTGGGAATAACGCAGCTGCATGACGCTAAACCGAGAGCTTTGGCAGTTGATCAGATAAAAATGATTAAGGATGTGGGATTTGATCTCTGTTCATTTAAATATTATAACAATGAACCGATAGAGCTTTATGCTAATGAAGCAGCAAAATGCGGTATTGGAATTGAGGCTTTGCACGCAAAAAACATAGATGCAAACAGCCTTTGGAAAGAAAACGAAGGCACAAAAGGTTATATAGATATTATTAAAAAGACCATTGATACTTGCCATGATTTTAATATAGGCAAGATGGTTATGCATACAATGCTTGATAACAATCCTCCGCCTGTAAGCGAATTCGGAATCAATAATTTTCTTATGATTGCTTCTTATGCAAAGGAACATAATGTACATATAGCCTTTGAAAACATGGAGACACCCGAGCATATAAAGGCAGTATTAAACGCAGTGAAAGATAATTATCACGGCCTTTGCTGGGACTGCGGCCATAATTACGGCTATACTCCAAATTTTGATGTTATGTCAATACTTGGGGATCGTCTTATGGCTACCCATATACATGATAACTTTGGCTTAGCCAGAGATTGGGATCATTGGTATGAGGCTGATATTCACCTTTTGCCTTTTGACGGCAACTATGACTTTAAAACCTATGCAGCAAAAATAAAAGAAAGCGGATATAAAGGGCCCTTAACCTTTGAACTTAGTACTGAAGGGAAGAAGGAGTATGGGCTAATGAGCCTTTTGGAATTTTTTCAAGCAGCCTATAAAAGAGCCTGCGTTATAAGAGATATGTGTGAGTAAAAGTAAAAAAAGCTGATGAACGAACCCTAGGGTTCGTTCATCAGCTTTTTCTTTATCAAGTAGCTACAAGTTAATCTCTATAGTACCGTCCTTCATTACATAATGCTCTTTAACTCCGAGCTTATCCATCCAAGCTCTTGTTTTTAACGTTGCGTATGGGCCTGTGCCGGGGCCTTTTCCCATATCATTTTCCCAAAGCCATAAAGGAGTGCACCATAAGCAGGCTTTAGGATTTAAATATTTATAAACATCCTCCGGTGCGCCGTTTTGCCCATGATGTGAAAGCTGCAGATAATCGGAAGCGAGATATTCTTTTGAATATGCATTTATAAGCCTCCTGCCGCCCTCAATACCTAAGTCGCCCATGATGAGTACCTTTTTTCCGTTAACCGTAAACATAAAAGCTGCTGAACTGTTGTTGCTGGCATTTTGAGTAACAGAGGGATCAAAAGTTATGAGGACTTCAACGTTTATCCTGCCAAAGGAAAACCTGTCTCCCTTTTCAATTTTATGATGCGTAGGTATATCTAAAGATTCAAACTCTTCAAGGCAGGCTATATCTCTTGGATCATAGGTTCTTATAAAATCGGAAGAAGGAAAATTAAAGTATACATTTTGAATAGCAATATCTTTATGGTTTTTTATAATATCTTTAAATACACTTATATGATCTGAATGAGGATGAGTTAAAAACCATCCTGATATTACCGGATTTTCGCCGCCTAAGGATTTTAACAAGCGGACAACATATGAGGCTTCGGAAGGAGTTCCGCCGTCGACCATCACCAGATGACCATCCTCATCCTTAAAAATATAGCCCATCATCTGGCGATGAGCTTGGTTAGCAAGTTGGTAAATTTCTGCCATAAAACCACCCCAAAAGAGATTATAACATAGTCTAATTCTGTTGACAATAGTATTTGAAAGGTATATAATTTTTATTAGTGTATATGGGAAAAAAGGAGTGCTTTTAATGGCTTTTGAGGCAGATTGGATAGCTCCGGCAGCCGAGTACGACAGAGATTCGGCAATAATTTTTTTAAAAAATTTTAAAACAAAAAATAAAATTTCTTCGGCAAAACTTTTAGTAACCTGCCTTGGTGTATATGAGGCAAGAATCAACGGGTCAAGGGTAGGAGAATTTATTTTGGCCCCGGGCTTCACTGCATATCAAAAAAGGCTTCAATATCAGGAATATGATGCTACAAAAATGCTGAAAGCAAACAATATACTTGAAATTGAAGTGGGTACCGGCTGGTACAGAGGAAAAATTGCCAAAAAGGCGCCTAAGCTTTATGATGCACCATGCGGACTTATTGCACAGCTTAATGTAGAATATGCTGACGGAAGCACGGATGTTATTGCGACAGATGAAAGCTGGAAAACCAAAAGAAGCCAAGTTTTGTTTTCTGACATATATGATGGAGAGACCTGTGATGCAACTTTTACTGACAAAAAAGCCCGCTTTGCGAAAAAATTAGAATGGACAAGAAAGATTTTAATTCCCGAGGAGGGCGAAATTGTAAAAGAACATGAAAGGCTTAAACCCACCCTTTTTAAAACACCAAAAGGTGAAAGAGTACTCGATTTTGGACAAAACATGACCGGCTATGTGGAAATTGAACTTGATGCTCACGCAGGGGATGAAATTATTTTTGATTGCGCCGAGGTTCTTGATGCCGAAGGTAATTACTATCGCGATAACTATAGAGAGGCCGCCGCAAAAATCCATTATATCTGCTGTGAAGGTCATAATTTATATAACCCTAAATTTACATTTATGGGATTTAGGTACATGCGTTTGTTAAAATATCCGGGAAGAGTAAATCCTGATGCATTTACAGGCATTTGTGTATACTCGGATATCAAGCAAACGGGTTATTTAAAAAGCTCAAATAAAAACTTAAATAGACTTTTTGAAAATATTTTCTGGGGCCAAAAGGATAACTATTTAGATATTCCTACAGATTGCCCTCAAAGAAGTGAGCGTATGGGCTGGACAGGTGACGCTCAAGTTTTTGCACGGACTGCCAGCTATAACTTTGATGTGGAAAAGTTTTACACTAAATGGCTAAGCGATATGACGGCAGAAGCTTCCGATATAGGGCAGATACCTAAAATTGTACCTCAGATATGGGCTGAATCAGAGGGAATGAAAAGCTGGGCATTTAATAACAGCTCTGCTTGGGGCGATGCATCAACAGTTTGCCCTTGGGAAATGTATCTTACATACGGAAATCCTGATATATTAAAACGCCAATATAAGACAATGACAGGCTGGGTTGATTATATAACAGGAGTCACAAAGGATAAGTATTTATGGACCGGTCATTTTCAATATGGTGACTGGCTGGGTATCGATGCGCCGGAAGGCAGCTATGAAGGAGCAAGCAATAAGGACTTAATAGCTGCGGCCTTCTATGCATATTCCACTTCTCTTGTTATTAAGGCAGGAAAGATCCTGAAAAAAAACGTTACGAAATATGAAGAGCTTTACAAAAATATTGTAAAAACCTTTAGAGAAACATTTCCGGAATATAAAACTCAGACAGAGTATGCTTTGGCACTGCACTTTAACCTTGCAAAGGACAAAGCAAAAGAAGCAAAAAAACTTGCTGATATGGTAATATCAAACGGCAATAAACTTACAACGGGCTTTGTAGGCACTCCTTATCTGCTGCATGCACTGTCTGAAAACGGCTATGCCGACGTAGCATATAGCCTCTTGCTTCAGGAAGAATATCCTTCGTGGCTTTTCAGCGTAAGAATGGGTGCAACCACAATATGGGAGCATTGGGACGGCAAGAAGGAAGACGGAAGCTTCTGGAGTGATAAGATGAACTCCTTTAATCACTATGCTTACGGCGCTGTGGCTGACTGGGTTTACGGTGTGGCCGCAGGGATTAATAGAGTAGAGGAAGCTCCCGGCTTTAAGGAAATAGTAATTAAACCTGTTCCCGACAAAAGGCTGTCATGGCTTGAAGCTTCTATCAAGACACGCTGCGGACTGGTTTCATCCAAATGGGTGTACGAAGGAGATAAGGTAAGGTATGAGATAACAACACCTTCACCGGCAACAATTATAATTGAAGGCAAAACCTATAGAGTAAAAGAAGGGACCTATTTATTTTAAGGGGGGATTAATTTGATTAAGGAAGCGGATTGGATAACGCCGTCAGCAACATACGAAGACCATGCGGCAGTAGTATACTTTAAGGATTTTAAGGCTAAGGGTAAAATTACTGAAGCTAAGCTTTATACAACTTGTCTTGGAGTTTATGAAGCAAAGCTAAACGGGGAAAGAATAAGCAATTATTATCTTGCACCCGGCTGGACAGCTTACCATTCCAGACTTCAATATCAAGAATATGACGTAACAAAAATGCTGAAAGGGACAAATAAACTGGAAATAGAAGTGGGAGACGGTTGGATAAGAGGCAGGGTTGCCATGAAAGTGCCGAAATTTTTAAAGACTCCCTCTGCAGTATTAGCCAGCCTTTACATAAAATATGATGACGGTACTGAGGAAAACATAATAACAGATGAAACCTGGAACACTAAGAGAAGCAATATTTCTTTTAATGAGTTGTATGATGGTGAAACCTGTGACGCCAATTTTAAGGATACAAAACCTGAGAAGGCAAAGCTATTAAAATGGTCCAAAAGCATTCTTATCCCTCAGGAAGGCGAATTTATTACAGAGCATGAAAGATTAAAGCCCATTTTAATTACGGCACCAAACGGCGAAAAGATTCTGGATTTCGGTCAAAACATGACAGGATATGTGGAAATCGAACTTGACGCTAAAGTCGGAGACAGAGTAATATTAGATTGCGGAGAGGTTTTAGATGCAGACGGAAACTTCTATAGGGATAATTACAGGTCGGCACTTGCAAAAATAGACTATACTTGCTGTGATGGACATAATGTATATAAGCCCAGGCTGACTTTTTACGGGTTCCGGTATTTAAGAGTGCTTAAGTATCCCGGCAAAATTGATCCGTCAAGCTTTACCGGTATCTGCGTATATTCGGATATTAAGAAAACGGGACATTTAGAATGTTCGAATAAACTTTTAAACAGGCTGTTTGATAATATTTTCTGGGGTCAAAAGGATAATTACTTGGATATTCCCACAGATTGCCCTCAGAGAGATGAACGCAACGGCTGGGCAGGTGATGCACAAGTTTTCACAAGAACAGCCAGCTATAATTACGACGTTTATAAGTTTTTTGATAAATGGCTTCAGGATATGGCAGCGGAACAGCATAAAGACGGAGAGGTCTTCCAGTTTGCGCCCAGAGGAACAATGACTTACAAGGACATTATGAGTCTGCCTTACCAAAATAGTGCGGCCTGGGGTGATGCCGCAACAATTTGCCCGTGGGAAATATACATGACCTATGGTAATATAGAAATACTTAAGAAAAATTATAAAATGATGTCAGGCTGGGTTGATTATATTACAGGGGCAACAAAGGATAAGTATTTATGGACTGGGCACTTCCATTACGGTGATTGGCTGGGAGTTGATGCTCCGGAAGGCAGCTATGAAGGAAAAAGTAATAAGGAGCTTATTGCTACAGCTTATTATGCATATTCTACTTCCCTTGTAATTAAAGCCGGAAAGCTGCTTAAAAAAGATGTTTCAAAATATGAGGAGCTTTATAAAAACATTGTAAAGGCTTTCAGGAAGACTTTCCCCTCCTATCAGACGCAAACTGAGCATGCTATAGCTTTGCACTTTGATTTGGCTAAGGACAAAAAGTCTACGGCAGATTCTCTTGCAAAAATGGTAAAGGAAAATGGAAATAAGCTTACAACCGGATTTGTTGGTACACCATGCCTTTTACACGCACTGTCTGAAAACGGCTATGCTGATGTAGCATATAGCCTCTTGCTTCAGGAAGAATATCCTTCGTGGCTTTTTAGCGTAAGGATGGGTGCAACAACCATTTGGGAACATTGGGACGGCAAGAAGGAAGATGGAAGCTTCTGGAGTGAAAAGATGAACTCCTTTAACCACTATGCTTACGGTGCTGTAGCTGACTGGGTTTACGGCGTGGCCGCAGGGATTAACAGAGTAGAGGAAGCTCCAGGCTTTAAGGAAATAGTGATTAAACCTGTTCCTGATAAAAGGCTGTCTTGGCTTGAAGCTTCAATTGATACAAGATGTGGCGTTGTTTCATCCAAATGGGTTTATGAGGGCGATAAGGTAAGATATGAGATAACCACTCCTTCACCGGCGACAATTGTAATAGAAGGTAAAACTTACAAAGTGGGAAAAGGTACATATATATTTTAAAATTAGTAAAAATAATAAAAAAGGAGTTGTTTTTTATGGGATGGATAATCTTAGTAATTGTTGCAATTATAGTAATTTACATTATAGCGGCATATAACAATTTAATTACTTTAAAAAATCGTGCGGAAAATGGCTGGGCACAAATTGATACACAGCTGCAGAGAAGATTCGACCTTATACCTAATTTGGTTGAAACGGTTAAAGGCTATGCAGCACATGAGAAGGAATTATTTGAAAAGGTAACAGCTGCCCGTGCAGGAATGGCCAACGCTAAAACAGTAGCAGAGAAGGCAGAAGCAGATAATGTTTTGTCCGGAACATTAAAATCTTTATTTGCAGTCGCAGAAGCATATCCGGATCTTAAAGCAAATTCAAACTTTAAAGAACTTCAGATTGAACTGACTAATACGGAAAATAAGATTTCCTTTGCGCGCCAGTTCTATAATGATACGGTTACTCGCTTTAATACAGCCTTGCAGGTATTTCCTAAAAATATAATAGCAAATATATTTCATTTTTCTAAGAAGGAATACTTTGAAACAACGGAAGAAAATGTAAGAGAGGCTCCGAAGGTAGAGTTTTAAGAGGTGAACACCCTTGTTTGAAGTTATTACAAAAAATAAAGTTAAAACCGCAATTATTGTAGGTTTAATATTTGCTCTTATATCGGTCGTTGCGTATTATATTTCTTACGCACTGGGCTATGGTGAATATGCAATTATAATAGCGGTGCTGGTTTCCGTCCTGCTGTCTTTTTTCTCATATTGGTATAGTGATAAAATGGTACTTAGTATGAGCGGAGCAAAAAAGGCTGAAGGAGAGGAAGGAAGAATTATAAGGAACGTTTTGGAGGGGCTTTGCGTATCATCGGGGCTTCCTATGCCTGAGATTTATATAATTAATGACCCGTCTCCAAATGCTTTTGCCACAGGGCGGAATCCTAAACATTCGGCTGTTGCAGTTACTACCGGGTTACTTTCTATGATGGATTATTATCAGCTTGAAGGTGTGCTTGCCCATGAAATGAGCCACATAAAAAATTACGATATATTATTGCAGACAATAGCTTCTGTAATGATTGGAGCTGTAATTATTGTATCTGACATATGGAGAAGAACATTGTTTTTTGGGGGCCGCCGCAGAAGAAGTGACAGGGATAACGGGGCCGGTGCTATTATTATGATAATTGGTCTTTTATTTGTAATTTTGGCGCCCATTGCAGGTCAGCTTCTCAAAATGGCTCTTAGCCGTAATAGAGAATATTTAGCGGATGCTACGGCAATAGAATTTACAAGGAACCCTGAGGGTCTTGCCACGGCACTTGAAAAGCTTGGGGCAGCATCTACTCCGGTTGCAAGAGCAAATAACGCAACAGCAGGCCTTTATATTACAAATCCTTTAAAGGCGGCTAGGGGAGAAGGATTAACAAATTTGTTTTCCACTCATCCGCCAATAGAAAAAAGGGTAGAGGCTATAAGGAGCATACACTAATAAAAAACAAAATATAGGGGCTTTAGCTTTTTGCTAAAGCCCCTTTTGTGTCCGCTCGATACCCCGAAAGCAAGAGGAATTAAAGACGGATGATTAAGAATGGTTTTGAGGGTCTTGGTTAAGGAGCAGACGGTTTGCTATTAAACAGTATAGTAGGAATATGGAAGAAACAAAAAAAGTAGGACAATTATCCTACTTTTTTTAAAAAATGACTTTTATTTTTACTTATATAAGGGTCCGTATAGTTTGCAAGACCTGAAATCTGTACTTACAGAATCTTCTCCTATACCGTTTAAGCCCCATGAATGCGGTCTGTAAATCTTTTCTTCAGGCACATTGTGCATTGCAACGGGAATTCTAAGCATTGAAGCAAGAGTGATTAAGTCAGCGCCTACATGTCCATGTACTGTTACGCCGTGGTTAGCACTCCAGTTAGCCATAACGCTGTATACATCCTTAAAGGCTCCTTTACCTGTAAGATTGGGGGCAAACCATGTTGTGGGCCATGTGGGGTCAGTTCTCTCGTCAAGTTTTTTGTGAATGGCATCGGGAAGGTCTAATGTGTATCCTTCCGCAATTTGGAGAATGGGCCCTGATCCGTCAACTATGCTTACCCTTAGCATTGTAACAGGCATTTCGGCTTCTGTTTTGAAGTGAGATGAAAAACCGCCGCCTCTAAAGTATTCATAATCAGCCCTGCACCAGTCGGTGGCTTCAAGACAGGCCTTAATATCTTCCTCTGTCATATTCCACCATTCCTTCTGGGTGCCGCATCCTTCGCTATCTTTTGATGCTCCTGTACAGTCAAGAGCTGTTGCTCCCGAGTTAATGAGGTGAATAAATCCGTTTGATGCCTTTCCCTTAGGCTTTTTTCCGGTTACACGCTCACAGGCTTCAGGACTCCAGTATGTGCGAACATCATGAAAAGCAGGGGCTTTGCCTGTTAATAGTGTGGCAAACATCATGGATACGCCATTTAGGGTGTCGTTTTCTGTTGCAAAGGGAATGGGCGGTCTCTTGCCGTTCCAGTCAAAGCTTCCTGCCAGTATAGCCTCCGTAAAGTCGGCATTAGGAAGCCAGTCAGTCCACATTCTTTGCCCTTGGAACCCTCCTAAAGCAGCGTTTCTGCCTAAAGCTTCTTCATGATAACCCATTTCGTCAAGCTTTGGATTGCCAAAAAGTATATCTTTTACTATAATAGTAAACTTAGTTATAAAATCCCAGTCTTTGTCAGCAGGTATAACCTTGGATTTGGTAATAATTTCAGGAAGGTTTTTGCCGGCATTTTTATCGAAGCCTTCCTTGCAATTATTTTTAATCCAGTCAAAAGCTTTCGCATATTCAGCTTTATCATATATTTCAAGAGTTATTCTTCTAAGTATTTCAACCAGGTCAACCCATTCTGCTCTGATTCCCAGATACTTCTGGAAAAAGCTTGCATCACAGTAAGATCCCGCAATACCCATAGCA
>JAUZPY010000120.1 GCA_030705805.1 Bacillota bacterium
CTTTGTTTGCATTTCCTTTATTAAGAAAGCATTTAAGACTGGGTAATCCCGGTCTTTTTATTTTAGGCATAAGAGAGATTCGCCTCTATATGGTTTAAAAGGCAAATTTTCTGCAATAATGTGTTAAAATGCTCGTCACATCAAGTATTCACTGCGCTTTTACAAAAAATTTGCTCTTTAAAAACTTTACGACTCTCCCTTAGGAAAATTTTCGTCTTTTCAGTGCGGAAGAAATCGCAGCACCTGACGCCTTGGCAGAATCGACAAGATAAGAAGGGCAGAAATTTAATAAGGGCAGGGCATATAGAGTTCGGCTACCTATGCGTGGCAGAAAGGGAGGACGGCTATGAATTATAGTCATTACGGAAAATCATATTTTAAAGCTCCGCTGGAAAACCGTACATGGCCTGATAAAGAAATAACTAAAGCACCTATTTGGTGCAGTGTTGATTTAAGAGACGGAAATCAGGCTCTTATTACACCAATGACTCTTGAAGAAAAGCTTGAGTTTTTCAAATTTTTAACTTTTGTAGGGTTCAAGGAAATTGAGGTGGGCTTTCCCGCAGCTTCAAATACTGAATTTGAATTTGTAAGGGAGTTAATAGAAAGAGACCTTATACCTGACGATGTCACCATACAAGTTCTTACCCAAATCAGGCCTCATATCATGGAAAAAACTTTTAAATCTATTGAAGGCTCAAAAAACGCAATTGTGCATATATATAACTCTACGTCTCTGCTTCAAAGAGAAGCTGTATTCAAAATAACAAAAGAAGAAACCATCAATCTTGCGGTTGAAGGGGCAAGATTCTGCAAGGAAAGGGCAAAAAGGTCAAGCTGTGAAAATATTAGGTTTGAATATTCGCCTGAAAGCTTTACATCCACCGAGCCGGAATTTGCCCTCGAAATATGTAATGCCGTTATAAATGAGTTTTTGCCGGATAAAGATAACAAGGTTATAATAAACCTTCCTTCTACAATAGAACTGTCATCTCCCAACGCCTATGCGGATATGATAGAATTCATGTCTGATAATTTGATTAGCCGTGAAAACGTTATTTTAAGTTTACATACTCATAATGACAGGGGCTGTGCCGTGGCTGCTACAGAGCTTGGCCTTATGGCAGGAGCAGACAGAGTAGAAGGGACTTTGTTTGGGAATGGGGAAAGGACGGGTAATGCAGATATATTAGTGCTGGCTCTTAATATGTTCTCTCAAGGCGTTGACCCTATATTGGAGCTTTCCGACATGAACAGTTTGATGAAAATGTATGAAGACAGTACAAAAATGCTTGTAGAGCCGAGGCATCCTTATGCGGGAGAACTTGTTTATACCGCATTTTCCGGATCTCACCAGGATGCAATCAAAAAAGGAATGGATTACTATGGGAAAATGCATCCGGAGAAATGGGTAAACCCCTATTTGCCCATTAACCCCGCCGATATAGGAAGGGATTATGAACCGATTAGAATCAACAGTCAGTCCGGCAAAGGCGGAATTAATTATATACTTGAAAGCAAATATGGCATAAGTGCACCCAAAGCCATGCTGACGGAATTCAGTTTGCTTATAAAAGACTTGTCCGACAGACGAATGGCAGAGCTGTCCCCACAGCGCATTTATAAATGTTTTGTTGAGAGCTATGTAAGCCTTCAGGAGCGATTGGGGATAATAAAATATAATGTCCATGTATCAGACGGTGTTACAAAGCTTGATACATTGTTTACAGGATTAATAGAAGGAGAATACAATTCAACCGGAAACGGTCCTCTTGATGCACTTAATAATGCAGTAAAAAAACAGCTTGGCAGGGATATTGAAATTACCGCTTACCATGAACACGCAATGGAAAACAGGTCATCTTCAGCTGCTATGGCATATATAGGAATTAAGGTTGATGATAAGCCTTATTGGGGAGCAGGTATAAGTACAAATATCAATACAGCCTCAATGGAAGCTTATATAAGCGCAATAAACAGAGCCTATAAATGATTAAATGCACCGCTTTGCGGTGCATTTTTTTATATTTTTATTAAATTATTTGAAATGGGTATTTTTTGAAAAAAACTTTATATATTCCTAATGTATTGGCATATTTAACCACATAAAAAAATAAAAATTTTAGCTTTTTTTCTTGCTAAAATGACAAGCATATGCTATAATTATGATACTAGTCATGATTATGGTGGTATGTTCCGCATATTTTCTCATTTTAAAGTTTATTTGAGAATGAAATCATGGGATTCTTTTTATCTAAATTGAGGTTCCGAATCGGAAACTTAATTTTACATATTTTTTAAGTAATTCAAATTCAGGGAGGAGCAAATAACATGAAAAACAAATTACTTGCATTAATTCTGGCACTTTCAATGGTATTCAGTATTCTGGTGCTGGCGCCCACTACTGCTGTTGCTGCAGAAACTGACGAAAATGTTGCCAATGAGGCGACTACAGTACTTATGGCACTGAATATTTTGCAGGGAACTGCTGATGGCTCTTTACAGCTATCCAGTAATATTACCCGTGCTGAGTTTGCCTCAATGCTTGCAAGAACATTAAGAGGTACAGATGAACTTAATAGTAATGCCGGCGCTGTTATGAACACAACCCCAAGCGAGACACCTGATAATGTATCTATGGTTAAGTCAGCTAATACAGCTGCTGTCAGCGCTCCGGGCAAGGCTCTTGCAAACGTTGGTTCAACATATTCAACAAGTATAGACTCAACGGATTACGTTGACCCTTCTTATAGTGACGTGTCAGCGCTTCATTGGGCATATAATGATATTGAATATTTAAGAGGAATAGGTGTTATTTCAGGTTATTCCGACGGTACTTTTAAACCGGATGATAACATTTTATATGAAGATGCAGTAAAGTTTATTGTATCAGCTCTTGGCTATGACTTTATGGCTGTTACTTACGGTGGATATCCGAACGGCTATATGAGAACAGCCAATACACTTAAAATATTAAAAAATGCAACAGGTACAACTGGTTTAAGTGCAACAAGGCAGCAAGTCATTGTTATGTTGTTTAATGCTCTTACGGTAGATTATCTTGTGCTTGATAAAGTAAGTGATGGCCTTAATGTATATGAGAGCGGAAAGAACATCCTTAAATACATATTCGATGTAGAAAAAATCGAAGGTACAGTTACAGCTAACGAGGATAGCGGAATTTATGCCTTAAGCCAGGCTTCCGACGAGGGTAAAATTGAAATTGGTTCAGATGAGTTCAAATGTAATGTAGACCAATATAAAAAATACCTTGGTTATCCTGTAACAGCTTATGTTAAGTATGATGATGACAACGCAACAACAGGTACATTATATGCTATGTTCCCTGAATCTAATATAAGGACACAAAAAATCACATCTGAAGATATAATCAGTGCAAATATTACAGGCAATTCAAATACAGTTGAAGCTTATATAAATGATAAAGAAGAAACTATAAAGCTTGCTGATGAACCTCTGATTATATATGATGGTGTTGCATATGGAAGAAATGTTTCCGACGCAACATTCAATATTGAATTTGGTAATGTTACTTTTGTATCAACCGATGGAAGCAGAACCTATGATTTAATATTAATAGAAGATTATCTTCCTATGTATGTTGATAAGGTAAATGCAAGCAGTCTCAAATTCTCCGGCACGGTATATTCTGAAGGTCAAATTATAAATGATTATGAGGTATGCCTTGACGAAGATGAAAATGACATTACTGCTTATATATTTAATGCTGACGGGACAGAAGCTAAATTCTCTGATATTAAGGAAGACAGCGTAGTTTATGTAAAGAAATGGGGTACATACATTGCTGTTGATCTTGGCGGACAGGTTATATCAGGCGCTGTTTCAGGCAAGAGCGGAGAAGATGTTTTTGTAAATGATACAAAGTATGATAGCATCAGCAGCAACTTGCTTGCAGGCTATA